>JAEUSS010000220.1 GCA_016788685.1 Prolixibacteraceae bacterium
CGAATGCGATTTGCTATAAGCCAGCGGAGTATCGGTTTGAGAACCTTTTCTCTTAAACGCAAGTTTAGTTTCATCATCAGTTCTGATCCAACGTTCATAATTCTGAGTTGTTCCGAGACTTCCGACAGAGTTGGTTTGGTAAGCCATGGTACCTGACATCGTTAAACCCTGAGTAAGGAAACTCATATCGAGATTAAGGCCGAACTGCGAAGTAATATTCGTTACTGTATGGCGGTAATAGCCCGAACGATTGAGCATTCCGTATGTCGGATCGGTTACACGTTCTGTGGTGATAACCTTGCCTCCTGCATCAAGAACATTACCTTCAGCGTCCAGCACCTGTGGAGTTACCGGCCCGTAAACTGTTGACGGCATCTGGAACAAACTGCTGTAAATTGAGGAATTACCATATCCCGGAGTTCTTTCACGCTTCACATTCCCACTCAGACGAA
Source organism: Prolixibacteraceae bacterium (assembly GCA_016788685.1). GTDB lineage: Bacteria > Bacteroidota > Bacteroidia > Bacteroidales > Prolixibacteraceae > Aquipluma. The sequence goes on from JAEUSS010000220.1 coordinate 453, forward strand.
CAAATGCACTCAGATATTTATTGAGCGACATATCAACATTCGAGCGATAGTTAACCCAGATGTTGTTTGCATTCGGGTTGTATTTATCCTGATCGGTTTTAAACTGTCCACCCTGATGCATTACATTAATGTTCGAATAAAACTGTACTTTATTGTTTCCGCCACTAACATTAATTCCTACACGTTGCATACTGGCGAAATCTTTCATAAATCGGTTGTACCAATTATTATTGGGATACAAATCCCTGTTTTCGCCCGAACGATAGTTGGCAATTTCGTCGTCACTGAACAGGTAGTTTTCCCCATGTCCGTCATTATAAGCCGCCTGATTTCTCAGTTCGGCGTAATCGGCAGAATTATAGAAAGTAGGCTTAGTTGTTACCTGTTGTATTGATTGATCAAAACGGGTATTGATCTTCAATCCATCTTTTGTTCCGCGTTTGGTCGTAACAACAATTAGTCCGTTTGCCCCCTGAATACCATAAAGAGCCTGTGTTGATGCGTCTTTTAAAATCGTGATTGATTCAATTTCATTAGCTGATATGTACTCCAGCGTTTGATTGCTGTTGTAGGCACAGATAATTCCATCAATCATAACCAATGGCCCAGTTCCCCGTGCAGCAGAAATACCTCTGACCAGCAAACTGGTATTTGCTCGTGACAACTCAGAATAGGACTCCTGAGTGGTAAGTCCGGATAGCCGGCCAGCCAAAGTTTGTCCCAGATTGGCGACGGGTGCTTTCTCAAGTTCGCGGCCACTTACAGTTGCAACTGCACCTGAAACATTTCTGCGCAGCTGCGAGGTATAGCCCAGTTGAATAACTTCGTCCAGGTTGTGTGCATCGGCTACCAGTTTCACGTCAATGCGTTCCTTTTTTTCAATAGCCACCTTTTGCTTGGCATAACCGATGAATGAAAAATTCAGGAACTCATTTTCTTCATTCAATAAAAGCACGTATTCTCCGGCAGCATTTGTTACCGCCCGATATTGGCCATCTCCGGAGCTAACCACTACACCTTCGAGTGGCTTTTCAAATTCGTTTAACACTACCCCGTTAATGGAAATTGATAACTGTTGTGCACTGAGTGTTGTCCAGAAGGAGCACATAAGCACGAACACAAACAGCATTCCTATTTTTAGAGTTATTTTTTTATGTCTCATTGCGATTTGTCATTTAAGTCCATTTACTAAATACTACTACCAACCAGCATTTTGCCAGTCTTCTCCGGTGATCGCTTTCAAACGATTGGCCTCTGCCAGAGGTATAGGCACCCAAAGGAACTTATTGGTATAACATTTCCGCTCGGTAGATCTCACCGTGCGTCGTCCGTAAGTATATGTGCCATCCGGATTCCGGGTTATTTCTGCAGCTGTAATCCATTTATCCGTTTTGGAAAGATCGCCTGTAGGCGTGCACCAGCGGCGAACATCAAAATAGCGATTCTCTTCCATAGCCAGTTCCACTCTGCGCTCGTGACGAACGCGAAGAATGAGTTCTTCCTTAGATAAACCTGTCGGCAAATCGGGCATGCCCACTCTCCTCCTGATTTCGTTCACAGCTTCAGCTGCTTCGGCTAATTTACCTGCTTCGGCAGCAGCTTCAGCAAAATTTAGTATGACTTCACCCAAACGGAAAAGTTTCCAGTTAGCTCCACCTACCACATTGTCGCCACCTGAATTCGGATGTAAAAATTTCCGTTCAAAGTATCCTGTCCGGGTTGCTTTTCTCACCGAGGCGCTGATACCAGTCTGAGGTTCACCAACGTATGTTGCAATAATCCTCGTGCGGTTACCCATCGGAGCAGGAAAATTCTCGTAAGATCCGGGAGCTTCGGCAAAACTCCAGAAACACTTACGTTTTGAGCCATTGTAGTATATCGATGCATAAAAACGCGGATCTCTGTTTGCATATGGATTTTGAGGATCGTACAAGGTATTATCTTCGTTGTAATTAGGTTCCAGATGCTTTTCATCCAGGTAAGGGTTTGCCAGATCCAGAATTGGTTTTCCATCAATAGTTTCATAAGAATCGACCAACTCCTGAGACGGACATGTTCCTGATTTATAACCATCCTGTGCACCGATCCCGTCAATATTCCAGATGTTTCCCTGACCATCGCGGCTTTGATAGATTGTTTCCTTGTCAACCGGGCTGGGCGAATAACTCATGGTTTGTGTGAAATACTCGTTGTAAAGCGCCGAATATTTATTCTTTTCAGGCCCAATGAATGCAACATCTGACATATAAGTCTGCGGGAAATTCACTTTATTATACAATTCAAATCCGTTTGCTTTCAAATTAGCCAGGGAGGTTTTGTTGATGGTATATGCTTCTTGCCAATGGTCTTTTCCGTCATTATACAGCGGACTTGCAGCGAAAAGTATCATCTTCGATTTAATTGCCTCGGCCATCCCCTTGTTTACACGCCCTGCTTCCGAAGAAATGGTTATTCTCCAAGGTAACTCTGCAGTAGCAATTGCCACATCGCAATCTTCAATGATGAATTTCACGACATCGTAATAACTCTCTTTTTTCACTTGCGAAAAATCATCAGCCAAGCCATAAGATGTACGTTCAATTGGCAATACCGGGCCGTACCACTTGAGCAGCTCTGAATAATAGTAGGCACGAAGCAGATGAGCCTCTGCTTTCCAGCGCTTCCGGTTCGATTCGTCGCTTACCGTAGCTTTATCAATACGGTCGATAAATACCGTGCAGTTACGGATTGCGCTCCAATACCGGGGCCAGTAATTGCCATTTCCCGAATCATCACTGATGTTTGTTATCGGATGGCTGCTCGCCGAAGCATCTCCATTGTACATGCGGCCCGACATGATCCATGATTCAGCTTCAGCATCGGTATCCCAAGCCTCATCGCTCCAATCAACCGGACCTCTGCTCCAGAAAAAATATCTGGTTCCTTTAACCGGCATATTCGAATAACAACTATTGAGAAAAGCTCCAACCTTATCGTTATCGGCAAAAATATCATCCATTGTAATTTTACCATCCGGCGCCATGTCTAAAGCTTCTGAACAGGAGCCTAAGGTCAATATCATCAATATCAATGCGGAGTATATGCATTTAATCTTCATAATTTCAATAATTTAAAGGATTAGAAAGTGAGGTCAACACCAAAGTTCATCATTTTGGTTACCGGATACCCGATTGGATCGTTTCCTTCCGGATCCAGGTGCCCCATTCGTAAATGATCCCATGTAAATAGGTTCTGTCCGCTCGCATAAATCCTCAGATTACGTACTCCAAGTTTGGAGAGTGCGCCTTCTGAGAAAGTATAACCTAATTCAATATTTTTCAGGCGGGTAAAAGAACGGTCCATGATAAAGAAATCATTGGCAACATGGTTGGTATTACTATGAGTACTTAATGCCGGATAAGTGATTTTGTCTCCGTTGGCATAGCGTTCTGCAGTCCAGGCATTCTTGTGGTAATCAAAATAAGTTCCCCTGATAATGTATTCGTATACCCCCTGAGCTGAGTAGTTGCTGCTGTATTTACTTACACCCTGAAAGAATGCTGTGAAATCGAATGATTTATAATTCAGATTTAAAGTGAAACCATAAGCAACTCTTGGAATGCTGGAGAAACCAATTGGTGCCTGATCCTTATCATTTACTATGCCATCCTTATTTAAATCAACATATTTGAAATCCCCAACTCGTGGATCTCCAAAACCATAAGTTGTAGTTGCCAGATATTCGTCTAATTCTTGCTGAGAATTAAAGTATCCGTTGCCATTGCTGTAATCAATTTTATACCCCCAGGCCTGACCGATAGAATAACCGGTACTTCTGTAGCGGTATGCATATGTTTCATCACGCATGGCTTCATCCATGAACTTTCTCTTGTTATGGTTGTAACTGTAGTTACCCCTTATGGTCATCGAAAGATCTTTGAATAATGTTTTGTTATAGGTAAGTTCAACTTCATATCCGCTGTTGTCGACTACACCCATGTTCACCTTGGGGATGTTGCCAAGCGGGATACCCTGAAATTCAGGAACAGTACCACGTGATATCAGAATCTGGCTCCGGTTTTCAACAAAATAGTCGACAGTAAGATTCAGGGCATTTAACACCTGAACATCAACACCATAATTTTGCTTTTCAGCAACCTCCCAGCTTAAGTTCGGATTTCCTAAAAGTCCCTGATTAACGCCTTTTCCCAATCCCAAACTTCCTAGAGGACCACCTCCCATTGTAATATTGTCTTGATAAAGGAAACGAGCACTTCCCATTTTATCGTTACCTACTTTTCCGTAAGATGCCCTCAATTTCAAATTGGTAATCAATCCATTATCTCTCATGAAATCTTCATTCGAAATAACCCATCCGGCCGATACTGCAGGAAAGAATCCATAGCGTTTACTTGGTGCAAACTGTTCTGAACCGTTGTAGCCCATATTAACCTCACCTAAATAGCGAGAATCATAACTATATGTAAATCGGCCAGATACTCCTAACAGGTTGTAAGGAATCTCACCGCCTGTTGATTCCCAGTAGTCGCGTTGAGCCAGGATCATCCCAGTAATGTCGTGTTTTGTTCCAAATGTCCGTTTGTAGTTGATTGATCCCTGTAAGTTGATGTTGTATCGGGAGTCGGCTCCTTTACCTATTGAAAGCAAACTTTCTCCCGAGCGTTTAATGGCATAACTCATCGTATTTGTCGTAGAGTTAACATCAGCCAGGTAAAGTCGTTCTGACTTCTGTCCCTGCATCGCGGTGGTGGATTTTGAGTCATACGAAATCATCCCTTTCACGCTTAAACCCTTTGTAATAGCGTTGCTCAAATCCCAATCCAATGCAAACGAAGCATTTAAATTGGCTCTTACTTCATTCCTGTATCCCATTCTGTTCATAATCTCAAAAGCAGAACGGTCCATGTAACCAGGATCAACAATCTGGCCGGGTTCTACCCCAAAACCTTCGATGGTTGTAGGTCCAGGAGTTATAGGAAGA
>JAEUSS010000227.1 GCA_016788685.1 Prolixibacteraceae bacterium
CTTCCACGTCCCCATAATGTACAGCGCATTTTGATGCACAAACAGGTTCGACCAGAATTGGCCTTTAATCTCCGATATTTTTTCCCATGATTTTCCTTTGTCAGAAGATTTGTACACGGCGGTCAAGGCCTGCTCGTGTTCCGTGCTGCCCTTCCCGAAATGGTCGTGTGAGGCCACATAATCGCCATTGGGAAGAATGCAGATACTGGGAGATCCGATATAGGTTTGGGTTGACGCCGGAATGTGATTGACCACTACTCCCGGCACTTTCTGAGCCAGGACACCGATTTGCAGCATGGCCACACAAAAAAAAACAATAGCAATCCGCTTTCTCATAGCTGTATTAAATAATGAAAACCATTGATTGTTGATTTTTATTTCTGAAAGAGCTAAACACGCAATCAGTCTTCGGTTTTGTTGATGGTTCTGGGTTTCAGCATAACCAGTTGCAGAACGATGGCAATCACCACCACGACCGAAAGCATGGCAAAGTCCTGCCTCATGTTTCCGGCATCGGCCGATTTACCCAGGAAGTCAGTAATCACGGCTCCGGCTGAAATTCCGGCGAGGTTCATCAAGCCGTAACCCGTTGCACGGTAGCGCGGCGAAACAAACTGACAAAGGATAGGCATGTTGTTTACGTCGAACATTCCAAATCCAAGGCCGAAGAATACTCCGCCCAATAAAATAAGCGCGAAGCCATTGCCATACCCGAGTAAAAATAAGGCCGGAATCGTGAATGCCAAGCCAACAACTCCGGTATAAATACGCCCTTTCAGGTTTTTCTGTACCCAACGGTCAGAAATGACTCCACCGATCAAAACACCGACAAACGATGACAAAGCGGTTGTGATGGTTGCCAGCGGGCCGGCCTGCGACATGTCCAGGTGCAGCGTGTCGGAGAAAAGTGTAGGCAGCCAGTTTTTTACGGCCCATCCCGGAAAACTTGGTGCCGAGAAATAGAACAGCAAGACCCAGAAAGCAATGTTTCCGAATAACATCCCCAGCCCTTTGTAAGCCATAGACAGCTCATTCCCGATTGAAGATTTTTGCGTGGTGTCGATGGTGTAGGTTTTCTTTTCTTTCAGGAAAAAGACCAGCACTAAACTGTAAGCAATTCCGACCAGTCCGAAAAAATGAAAGGTCGACTGCCAGGAAAAACTACTGGCAATGGTTGCTCCAAAACCGCCAAACGCCTGTCCCAGATAGATTCCGGTGGTATGAATTCCGATGGCCAGCGAGCGCGTTTTCCCTTCGTGGTAATCAGCAATCAGCGACAATCCGGCCGGAATATAAAAAGCCTCGCTCACACCCATAATGGCACGGAGCACATACAACTGGTCGAACGTTTGGGCATAGCCCATCGCCAGCGTAACTCCCGACCAAACGAATAAACTTCCGACGATCAGCCATTTTCGGTTCAGGCGGTCGGCAATAATTCCGGAAACGGGACTCATAAACGCGTAAATCCAAAGGAATACGGCCATCAGGCGACCAAAGTTTTCAGCCTTGGTCAACTCGGCAATATCCATCATCATAGAGGGTTTCATGGTCGAAAGCATTTGCCGGTCGAGGTAATTAAGCAGCGCTACAAACCACAGCATTCCGACCACTATCCAGGGGTACATTTTCTTTTCTTGCATAACAGATTTAAATGGTTTAACGATTTATACCGGTTCTCCAACGAGCCGGCGGTTATTTATTTGGTTTACTATTTAGTCTGGCTTTAAACGTTCATTATTTCAGGTATTTTTCAAAAAACAGCTCCATTTGTTTTTGCGAATAATCATTCACCCGTTGCACAATATCCATCGTGTGCGGCCACAACGGAACGCGGCAGTACACATTCGGAACGCCCAGCCGATCCAGTTTTGCTTTCAGTGTATCCGACTGGCTGACGGGAACCAGGTCGTCCGAAGTCCCGTGAAGAATCAGGGTTGGCGGATCGTTTTTATCCAGATACCGAACAGGCGACGCTTCACGGTACAGCTCCGGCTTCTCCTGATAAGAATGGGCGATGAAGTTGGTCACCAGCGGCTGCGTTTGGGCGTAAGGAGTAGTCAGGTCAACCGGGCCGTATATATCGACCACCGCCTTTATACGGTGCTTATTTTCGGGTAGCACAAGGCTGTCAGCGGCAGTTTGTTTCTCCCAGCCATAGGCCGCCAAAAGCGCCAGATGCGCGCCTGCCGAACCTCCGACGAGTGCAATCCGGTCGGGATCGTAACCATACGTTTCCCCGTTCCTGAAAAACCAGTTTACCGCATCGGTAATGTCCTCGGCACAGGCCGGGTACGGGCCGTCTTTCAGCAAACGATACGAGACCGTTGCCGTGAGGTATCCTTTTTGTGCAAAAGCAGCCAGATAAACCAGGTAATCCGAGCGTTTGCCGCCTTTCCACCCGCCGCCATGAATAAAAACCAGCAAAGGTGCAGGTTTCTGAATATTTTCAGGAATATACAGGTCGAGCTGCAACGATTTCCCGCCTACCGTTTTGTATTCGATATCTTTTATTTCCCGGACATTGGCCGGAATCTCAGGTTCCCGGTTAATCAGGTCTTCCAGCCCGATGAACAAGGCCAGATAGGCCGGAGCGACAAAATGGTAACCAACAGGAGGTTTCTCCGGACTGAGTGCCGACCATAAACGCGGGGTTACAAGCAGCAGAGCACCCGCCAGCAAAACGATCAACAGTCCTTTCAATATCCGTTTAATTATTTTCATCGCTTGTTATTTTGATTCAGTTCTTTCAGCATCTCCTGGATATTCCGGTGAAGGATCGAGGCCGTTTCCGAACCCAGTGAGTTTTCTTCTCCGTACGGCGAATCTTTCCGGTTGTAGGTGTATGGCGCTTTCACGTCCCACTGGCTTTTCGGAATGATGTACCCGATTTCGTCGTTCGCCAGCCCGAACACAAACTTGTATTTGCCCGGCATCAGGTCGCGCACCACAGGCACTTCTTGCGGAGCAATGTCAAAATCACGACCTTCCGGCGCTTCAATTTCTCCGTTGATCAATTCAGGATAAGCCTCTCCGGGAATGGTCACCATCGAAACAGGTCCGACCTGAATAACCGAAAGTTCGGAACGCATTTTCATCCACCCCGCTGTTCCCCTGTCCATGACACCCAGTGCGGTGGCCAGCCTGAAGAGTTTGTTGTCGATCGGCAGCGAAAGCGTCCGTACGACCATGGAAATACTGGCCGAGTCAATCACTTCAGCGGCCTGTTCCATGGCATTCAGGGCCAGCATCGACAAGTGTTTTCCTTGTGCTGCGGCCTTCTCAAACGATGGTTCCTGAAACTCCTCGCCGGTAAACGGATCTTTTACGGCCAGGCTGGGATGCGTACACATCAGGCCGCCCAGAGCGCCATTCACAAAAACGGCCACACCGCCGATTCCGGGTTTTACCAGGCTGTCGCCGTTAAACACCCCCTTTTCAACGCCTTCGCGCACAAAATGCGGATAATCCGACGAGATCAGCAGATTTTTGCTCCACAAGGTTTCCGGATGATTTCCCCAGGCAATCAATGAACCAAGTACCGCTCCGTTCTCTTTGTCAACCGCCTTGATCAGTCGCAAGCCCGAATCAAAAACTTCAGGAGCGCGGGTATCTTTTACCAGCGAAACGGCTCCGGTCAAATCTTCAGAAACGGATAAGCTCGCCGGGCGAAGGTTCTGAACTGCCGTAAGCACCGAATGAACGGCTTGCTTTTTCACATATTCCATGTACGATTGATCAACACCGCTTCTAAAAGGCGTTTTTCCCCACAGACCGATCAAGTCAGGGCCTTCGTGCGTGTGCGTTGAAGCCACAGCCACGTAGGAAATTCCGGCGTCGGCGGGAATCTGTTTCCGGATATCCACCACATCGTCGTTCATAAATCCGATGGCATCGAGCACCACTAAAGCAAACCGTGTTTTGCCGTCATCCAGAATCATCGTTCTGGCCCACAACTCGTCGTGAATGCCGTTGGCTGCTTTGCTGTTGCTAAAACCGGCAATCCACACCGGATCAAAAGCTCCGTTTCCGTTGCCATCGGTAAACGTATCGCCGTCTTTGGGGTTATATTTGGCATCGCCGTTCACATCCGTCCACCGGTCCGGAACTTCCGGAGTTATCGGGATGGCTGCAAATCCGGCTTTCAGGGCAACCGGAGCTCCTCCTGAAATTTTCAAATCAGCTTTATATCCGGGATGCCGGTCTTTCAGGTTTGCATTTGCCCAGACCAGAAAGACAACAACCACCAGCAGCAACACCAACCCGAGTATTCTGAAAAACTTTTTCATATCCGTTGTTTTGATGTAAACGATTAGCCTTTACTTTCCGGAGAAAACGAAACAAGCTCTCCCCGATTTCACTTCAACCTGACTATAAATATCTGCATTTTTTGCTCTTCCCCTTCTCCGGCATCCACCCAACGGTTAAATGCAATGGTCTTTCCATCGCCCGACCACACCAGATTGGCGGGAACATCCTCTGTCCGTGCGGTTAATCTCCGGAACCGTTTTTCAAACGGACGGTCAGAAATTTCGCAAATCACAATGCTGTTATCCCAGGTGTAAATCACCGATTGGTTGCCGGAACTCCAGCGTACGCCACTTTGCACATCGGTAGCATGTGCTGTTAACTGAACCGGGTTGCCTCCTGAAGGGGAAATCAGGTAAATTTGCTGAATACCTTTTGAATCTTTTGCCTGATAGGCAATGTAATTTCCATCCGACGAAGAACGGGCGACACCGCTGCATCCGGGGAAATCAGTGTCAGCGGTGTGTGTCAGCCGGCGTTGTTCGGTTCCCCGGGGCGGCATCGGAAACGAATCAGGAGTTCCTTCCAGCGGCCCGTACGGTCCGGGGATATGAATCGAATCAGGAATATCAACCACAAAAAGTTCGTCAACGGGCTTTCTGGCTTTGTCCGCCACCCGTCCCAGAAATGCGCGCGCGACCTGCATCGTTCCGTCCGGCTTTGGATAACCGCTGGCGCCAACCCAACTGTCAGAAGCCGCATAGCTGATTTCATCGCTCCCCGGCTCGGGATTGGGAACTACCCGGACCACCACCGCGCTGTACCACTCGCCCTGCACATTTTCGTGCGCGGCGTCCAAATCAACATTCGCACGGTAATGGGGTACAGAAACCGCAATGGTCCTCAGATTCCACTTAATTCCGGTTGAATCTTCCAGCTTTTTCATGACGGCATCGTTGTAGGTATAGCCCAGCCATTTTCCGTCGCGGCTCCACTCGTGCCGGTGAGTTCCGCCACGCAAAGCCCCGGGAGTGAATGGAAAAGTCACATCTCTGGAATCCATATGTACCGGCACATTCGGATGGTCGTCGCTGACAATCACCCCGGTGCGGCGCCATTGCTGGTAGGGATTTTCGGCCGTACAGGCAGATAAGCCGTGAATAAATATGACTTTGTTTTCGATGGGATGATAAGTGGCAGCGCCCACACCCGGGCCATACTCCCGGTTATCCTGAATTTGGTACAAGACCTGGGTTTCTCCGGTTTCCGTGTTCACCCGCTCTATTGACGAGCATCCGCCAATTCCTCCGGCCTTGGTCCGCGTGTCGTAAACCAGCCATTTGCCGTCGGGTGAAAAGTTGTCGTTATTGTCCAGTTCATGATTTTTGCCGTTGTCGCGGGTCAACTGAATTTCTTTCAGAACGGATTCCGGAGAAGAACACGCCCCCACAATCAACAGGCCGAACAGATATTTATAATTCAAGGTTTACTGGTTTTGTTTCGGTTAATAAACTACAAAGAGCGTTAAAAGTACAAGCAAATGTGCTGAAATACTTCGGTGATTTTGAATAAAGCGCATTAAAAATTAACCTTTCGTCCCGATTTCAAACTCAGGAAGATATCCGATTTTCCCGAAAGCTATTTTCTACCTTTCAGAAACTCAATCAAAGCAGCAGGATTATCGGTTTGAATTCCGTCAACTCCCCATTGAATCATCTGCTCCCACTCTTCCGGAGTACCCTTCTTTTCGTCCGCAAAGACTTTCGAGCCAAATTCGTGAGCCACTTTGACAAAACGAGCGGTCAGATTCGCCATATCGCTGGCAATCACCAGCGGACGCACCTGCGCATTCACTTCGGCGACATTTTCTTCGGGCCCCGGATCGGGCATCGGGATGCAATTGTTGCACAAAGACTTAAGTTGATTTATAATCTC
>JAEUSS010000243.1 GCA_016788685.1 Prolixibacteraceae bacterium
GATGCGTTCGACTTCGCCGAACTTCACTATAAACAGTCGGGGGATGAATTACTGCAAATGCTAAATATGGACATGAACCTGCATATCGGTGAGAATTGGAGTTTTTACAGTCAAAAGAAAACGGTAATCAATACAACAAAAAATGAAGTTGCTCAAGTGAAAAATAAAAAAGCTTTCGCTTTCTCATTTTTCAAAGCTCCAATCAAGAATACATTACCACACAAGACGGTTTCATTAGCACAGGTTTACAATGCAATCACGGGAGAATATTACAAGCAACACACCGAAAAACTCAGGAGTATTACAGATGTTGTTCAAGCCCGAAAATACAAAGCTGCAAATTTCGATTATTGCACTTTCTCGGGTGTATTTACTGCCCGTAATGATAAGTCGCTTGTAACTCATTCAGAGCTTATGTGTATTGATTTTGACCATGTTCAAAATACAGATACACTTCGGCAAGCTTTGCTCGCCGATGAGTATTTTGATACGCAGCTTTTGTTTGTAAGTCCTTCCGGTGATGGCTTGAAATGGATAATTGAAATTGATACCCGAAAAGCCCCACATGGCGAATACTTCGCCTCTGTGGCTAACTACATTTTACAAACCTATTCGGTCGAAGTTGATAAGTCCGGTAAAGATATTTCCCGTGCTTGCTTCCTTCCTTTCGACCCCAACGCTTTTATAAACCCTTTATTATTAAATAAGCATGAGCAAGAAAACATTTAACCCAGCAGATTGGGCAACAAATAAAGTCACAGAAACCAACGCAACCGCAATTCCTACTATACCTCAATCGAACATTGACACTTCAAATGAGATTGAAACAATAACACAACGAATTGAAGCCGCTTCTGTTGATATTGCCCCGAATTATGCCGATTGGCGAGACCTTGGCTTTGCCCTCGCTGACGCTTTGGGCGAAAGTGGACGGAATTATTATCACCGCCTAAGTCGATTTTATCCGTCTTATTCGCAAAGCGAAACCGACAAACAATACTCCGCTTGCCTTGCTTCGCACGGCCACGGAGTCACAATCAAAACACTTTACCACCTGACTAAGTCAGTTGGTGTAAGTGTTTCCATTCCTCAACCTGTAAAACAAATTCCATTGGAAACAAAACAGGTTCACACACCCATAAAAGAAGAAGCGGAGGATTTGGAGGAAATGCAGGAAACAAATCTTCCTACTTTTCCCGATGAAATTTATACAGACCTCCCGGGCTTACTTCAAAAGGTAGTGGCAAAATCTAATTCGCCCGAAGATAGAGACCTTCTTTTGCTTGGGTCGCTTGTGGTGGTTTCAGCTTGTTTACCTAAAGTTTACGGCATTTATGCAGAAAGGGAAGTTTACCCGAACTTATTCCTTTTTGTTACGGCTCAGGCTTCCGCTGGTAAAGGTCGCTTAACACTCTGCCGTAAATTGGTTGACCCAATACACAAAGCATTGAGGGAAGTTTCAAAACTTGAATTTGAAGAATACCAAAGAAATCTAACCGAGTACGCGGCGACCAAAAATAAAGCCGAAACAGAGCGACCCAAAGAACCACCAGTAAAAATGTTGGTCATTCCGGCCAACAACAGTGCAACAGGTTTATTTCAGATTTTGAATGACAACAACGGCTCGGGGTTAATGTTTGAAACCGAGGGAGACACGCTTGCACTCACATTTAAAAGCGAACACGGAAATTATTCCGATGGTTTCCGCAAAGCGTTCCACCACGAAACAATTTCATATAACCGCCGAAAAGACAGGGAATTTGTTGAAATCCAAAACCCTCGTTTGTCTGCCCTTTTATCGGGCACGCCCAAACAAGTTTCAGCACTCATTCCGAGTGCCGAAAACGGCTTATTTAGCCGTTTCATTTTCTATTTTATGAATGTTCGCCCTGTATGGAATGATGTTTTTGCCAACTCTTCCGACCAAACATTAGACAGCTATTTCAATCACCTTGGAATGCAATTCTTTGACCTGTACAAACACTTAGAATATCAATCCGAACCAATACGCTTTTGCCTGACTTCGGGGCAACAACAGGCATTTAATGCCTATTTTGCCCAAACGCAAAACCAATACCTTTGTTTATATGGGGCTGATTACCTCGCCACCGTTCGGCGGCTCGGTCTCATAACATTCCGAATAGCGATGATTCTAACAGCCCTTCGGATTATGGACGACGGCGATATACATTCGCCCCTTGTTTGCAGGGATAATGATTTTAATACAGCTTTATCAATGGTCAAAATACTTGTTCAGCACGCTGCCCAAGTATTTCAACAACTGCCCTCCGAAGCTGTTACAACAGCTCCCAAAAATCAAAAACAACAGTTTTTAGACGAACTCCCGAAGGAGTTCTGCCGGAAAGATTATTTGACCGTTGCAAACAAATTAGGCATTCCCGACAAAACAGCTGAAAAACACATAAAACGCTTTTCTGTCAACGGTTTAATTATTCACTTCGCCCATGATAAGTATAAAAAACCTTGATAATAAAAGCGAACAAATTGTTCGCTTTTATTTTGTTCAATAATTCTTTCTTCTATTTTTCGCTGGTTGCTTTTATT
>JAEUSS010000250.1 GCA_016788685.1 Prolixibacteraceae bacterium
CGGCCGGACATATCAGCACATGAACTCCCGGCCGGCTGATGACTAAAAAAAAAATATTCCATTTATGAAAGAAAGGCTGGTTCATTTAATACGAAATGAACTTAGCCTTTCTTCTGCTTCAAGCAGAATCTACATTAAATCTATCACTTGAAAAAGTCTTAAACTGAGAAAATTAATCGATGAAGAAAATACTATGCCTGCTTATTATTCTATTTATTACAAATAGTATAGAGGCCAGTTTGCTGCCCAGATTTTCAACGGCGGGTTTCTATCCTCTTGCCGGGACGGGTCGGTTGGCTTATTCTATGAATGTTGCCTGGAGGTTTACCAAGGGCGATGTGCCAAACGCTTTCGCTCCCGATTTTGATGACAGTAAATGGCCGGTGGTTTCATTACCTCATGGGATCGAGTATTTGCCCGTTGAGGCCAGTGGAAGTGTTAATTATCAGGGGACAGTTTGGTATCGGAAACATTTTACTCCCAACGACTCGCTTTTGGGGAAAAAGCTTTTCCTGCATTTTGAAGCTATTATGGGAAAATCAAAAGTATGGATTAACGGAGTACAGCTAACCGAGCATTGGGGAGGATACCTGCCGGTAATTGCAGATATTTCCAACTATATCAAATTTGGAGAAGACAATGTTATTGCAGTGCTTGCCGATAATAGTAATGATCCGCTTTATGCTCCGGGTAAGGCACAGAATGTACTCGACTATTGTTACTTTGGAGGTATCTACCGCGATTGCTGGTTGGTTGCTCATAATAAAGTATTTATTACCGATCCGAACTGTGAAAATGAAATTGCCGGTGGTGGTCAGGTTGTTGTTTTCGAAAAAGTTGCTGAACAGCATGCAACCATCCTGTTGAAAACACATATCCGGAATACTGATTCGAAACGGTTCACCGGATCTGTTGTTTCTGAACTATTGAACAAAGAGGGTAACGTTATCGCCCGGTCAAGCTCGAAAACCGGGGTGAAGAATGGCTTTGCTTCAACCATCGAAATGAAGATGGATGTGAAAGAGCCCAAACTGTGGAGTCCGGAATCTCCGTATCTGTATCGTCTTAATACACGTGTTCTCAATGAAAAAGGAGAAGTAACTGACGGGTATACCCGTAGAATCGGGATTAGGAGTATTGAATTTAAACAGAAAGACGGCTTCTGGCTGAACGGAAAGCCCTACCCGAAAGCAATTGTTGGAGCAAACCGGCATCAGGACTTCGCCATTGTAGGAAATGCACTTCCGAACTCGAAGCACTGGCTCGATGCAAAAAAACTTAGAGATGCAGGCTTAAAGGTTATCCGGAACGGAAACTATCCGCAAGATCCGGCTTTTATGGATGCCTGCGAAGAACTGGGATTATTTATTCTGGACAATATTCCGGGATGGCAGTTTTGGAACGACAACCCGACATTTGGTGATCGGGTATATTCTGATATCCGGAATATGATTCGCCGGGACCGGAACAGTCCAAGTGTATTGATATGGGAACCCATTCTGAATGAAACAAACTACCCTAAAGAATTTGCTAAAAAGGCACACGATATTACTTTTCAGGAGTTCCCGTATCCCAACAGCATTTCTGCTTGCGATGATGGCGCCGAAGGGGGCGAATACTTCTCATTATTACTGAGACCCAAAAAAACACTCCAGCCCGACAAAACTTACTTCGTCAGGGAGTGGGGAGACAATGTGGACGACTGGAATGCCCACAATTCCAACAGCCGGGTAAACCGGAACTGGGGCGAAGTGCCCATGCTCGAACAGGCAGTCCATTATGCCCGTCCGGCATATAGCGTACTTTGTTTGGACAGCTTGTTCAAAGCGCCACGGCAAATTGTCGGAGGATGCTTATGGCATTCGTTCGACCACCAAAGAGGCTATCACCCCGATCCGTTTTACGGAGGCATAATGGATGCATTCCGTCAGCCCAAGTATTCGTATTATATGTTTCAGGCACAGCGTGATCCTGAAAAGAGCGACATAATTGCGGAGACCGGCCCGATGGTTTACATTGCCCATGAGATGACACCGTTCTCACCTAAAGATGTAACCGTTTATTCCAATTGCGATGAAGTCCGGCTCACTTTTCTGGAGGGCGGACAGCAAAAAGTCTATAAGAAAGATCTGACACGCACAGGAATGCCGTCTCCGGTTATAACATTCAATGATATGTATGACTTCATGGCCTGTAAATGGAAAGCCAGGGCCAACAAGCAAGCCCAGGTCTATTTGCTTGCTGAAGGACTGATTGACGGAAAAGTTGTGGCAACACATAAAGTGAGCCCGGCACGCCGCCCCAAAAAGTTAACGCTTACTGTTGATAATGAAGAAATGGAGTTGGTAGCTGACGGATCAGATTTTGTCACTGTCGTTGCCAGTTTAACTGATGTTGATGGCGTTGTAAAAAGGCTGACAAACGCATCGGTTAAATTCAGTATTGAAGGAGAAGGCCGCATATTGGGCGGAGCTGATATTCAGGCAAACCCATGCCGGTTGCAGTGGGGCAATGCTCCGGTTTTGGTACAAAGCACAAACACTTTCGGAAAAATAAAAATAACCGCGCAGATGTTTTTTGAAGGCGAAAATTCGCCACTGAAAGGTGAGCTTGTAATAAACAGTGTTAAAAACGAAATACCTGCAATTTTCAGTGCTAAGGAAGCTGAGTTTATAAAATTGACTACTGAAGATTCCGGATTGAAAAAGAACCAAAGTCCGGCTGCTGATGATGAGGTTCTGAAACTTCGAAGAGAACTGAACGAATACAAACTCAGAGAAGTTGAAAAACAGCAGAGTAAATTCGGAATAGGAATTAATTAAACGTATACAGAGACCAAATTAAATCAGGCTGCAAATGATAACAAAAAAGAATTGGATATTGGTTGTTATACTGCTTTTCCCATTTACACTTTTTTCATGCAGTAAAAATAAAGAGGACGCGGAAATACCGGAGGGCGCAAACGCCTCCTTTCTTCCGGCCCACATAAAGGACAATTATAAATTAGTCTGGAATGACGAGTTTGACGGCACAACGATTAATCCGGCCAAATGGAATTTCAGGGGCGAAGGGACAGTCCGCAATTATGCTACCGTTTCGCGAAATACCATTTCGATGGATGGCAAAGGTCACGTATCGATTAAGGTGACCAAAGATGCCGCCGGAAAGTATTACGTCGGGCAATTGGGAACCCAGGGAATTTTTGAGCCTATGTACGGCTATTTTGAATGCAGTGCAATGGTCAATAGAAGCCTTGGGCCTCATGTTGCTTTTTGGCTTCAGTCTCCCACGTTTGGAAAAACCCAAAACCCTGCGTCAGATGGTGCTGAGATCGACATCTTCGAATATCACCGAAAAGAACCCGGAATCGTCCATCATAACATTCATTGGGATGGATATGGCGATACCCACAAACAAACCGGCAAAAAATATGCATATTCATCAGTTGGAGAAGGCTACCACTCGTTTGGGCTGGAGTGGACCAAAGACGAATATATTTTTTACGTGGACGGAAAGGAAACATGGCGGACATCTGCGGCAGTTTCGCAGCGCGGAGAGTACCTGATTTTGTCAACCGAACTGACCGGCTGGGGCGGCGATCCGGCCCAGGGAAATTTTCCGGATGAAGTGATTTTTGACTACGTTCGTGTATTTCAGAAAAAGTAGCCGGGCAGATTCAAATAATGTTGTTTAAATTGAGCGAAATTTATGAATTTGGTATCTGTGCAAAAAGAATGTAGGAGAATAATATTGCTTGCCCTCGTATTGCTCACCGTGAGCTCTTTTGCCGGCAAACCATCAGAAAAAGGGCTGAGGCTCTGGTACACCGGGCCGGCCGGAAACTGGAACGAAGCTTTGCCCATTGGCAACGGCCGGATGGGTGCTATGGTTTTTGGCGGAATAACCGAAGAACACCTTCAGCTAAACGAAAACACGCTGTATAGCGGCGAGCCTTCGCAAAGCTGCAAGAACGCGGATGTCACCAAAGGTTTTGATTTGGTTATGAAACTTTTAAGCGAAGAAAAAAACGCTGAGGCCGATGAGTATATCCGGAAAAACTGGCTTGGTCGGCTTCCTGCCAGCTATCAGCCCCTGGGGGATTTGTTCTTTAAAATGAACCATAGGGAAGAAATAACGGATTACCGGCGCGAACTCGATATTTCGAATTCGTTGTTAACGGTTTCGTACCGTGCCGAAGGTGTTTTGTACAAACGCGAAATGTTTGCTTCGAACCCCGACAGTGTAATCGTCGTCAGGTTTTCTGCATCCCAACCCAAACTTGATCTGATCGCTACGTTTTCATCGGTTCACCCGACAGCCCAAATGGCGGTTGAAAAAGGTTACCTTCTTTTAAAAGGGCAAGCTCCCGGATACAGTTCGCGTCGCACTCTCAAAGAAATTGAAGGCTCGGGAACCCAAAACAGACACCCGGAACTTTATGAGTTGAATGGGAAACGGAAATTTGACACACAGAATTTGTATGGCGACCAAATTGGAGGACTGGGTACCTTTTTTGAAGCCCAGCTTAAAGCGCTCCCGAAAAACGGTAAGGTTGAACGTATCGGTAGTTCTTTTCATGTGACCAACTGCAGTGAAATTGTTTTTATACTTTCGGCGGCTACAAGTTACAACGGGTTTGAAAAAAGCCCGTCCAAAGAAGGCCGCGATCCCAGCCAGATTGCCAAACGAATACTGGATAAATCGGCATCAAAAACCTATCCGGAGTTGCTTAAAAACCATGAAAAGGATTACAGGAAACTTTTCAGCAGGGTTAGCCTGAAGCTTAACAGCAATATTATTTCTGCGGATGTGCCCACCGACCAGCGTATTATTAATTTTTCGGATAATAATGACCCTGATCTGGTTGCATTGCTTTTCCAGTATGGGCGTTACCTGATGATCTCAGGATCAAGGAAGGGAGGACAACCGCTTAACCTTCAGGGAATATGGAACGATCAGGTTATTCCTCCATGGAATTGTGCATATACGACCAATATCAATGCCGAGATGAACTACTGGCCCGCAGAGATTACAAACCTGGCCGAATGCCAGGAACCCTTGTTCCGGATGGTAAAAGAAATGGCCGTGAACGGAAGTGAAACTGCCCGTTTGATGTATAACCGCCGGGGTTGGGTTGCCCATCACAATCTGTCGATATGGCGCGAAACTTTTCCGACCGATGGCAATCCTTCATGGGCTTCCTGGAACATGTCGGCGGGTTGGTTGCTAAGTCACCTGTGGGAACATTATCTTTTTTCGGGAGATAAGGATTTTTTAAAGAATGAAGCTTATCCGCTCATGAAGGGGGCTGCAATGTTTTACTCCGACTGGCTGATAAAAGATAAAAACGGGTATTGGGTGACTGCGGCTTCCAATTCGCCGGAAAATATTTTCCGCAACTCACAGGGCGAAAAAGCGGCGATAAGTTCAGGCCCGACTATGGATATGACCATTGTACGTGAACTTTTTGGCAGGACCATCGAAACCGCCCGGATGTTTAACTTTGATCCGGATTTGGTTGCCGAACTCAGCGAGAAACTCTCGGGTTTAGCCCCTTTCAGAATCGGAGCAAAAGGCCAGTTACAGGAATGGCAGACCGATTATGCAGAAACGGAACCCAAACACCGGCATTTATCCCATTTATATGGTCTTTTCCCCGGAAATCAGATCACTTCCGATACATCTCCCGAGCTGGCAAAAGCAGCAAAACAGACCTTGCTGTTACGGGGCGATGAGGCAACTGGTTGGTCGATGGGCTGGAAGGTAAATCTTTGGGCACGAATGCAGGATGGTGACCGTGCCTATAAAATAATCCGGAACTTGTTTAAGCCTGTCGGGTTTGGAGAGTCGAGATCGAGAGGCGGCGGGTTGTATAAAAATTTATTTGATGCCCACCCCCCGTTTCAAATTGACGGAAATTTCGGACTAACCGCAGGAGTTGCCGAAATGCTCGTTCAAAGCCACAACGGGTATATTTATTTGTTGCCGGCTTTGCCCGTGAACTGGCCCGACGGTGAAGTTCGCGGTTTGGTAACGCGCGGTGGATTTGTTATTGACATGAAATGGGCAAATGCCCAAATTCAAAAACTGACTGTTTATTCAAAGCTCGGGGGCAAATGCCTGATCAAGGTTCCGGTAGCAATGGTGGGTAAAGAGGTTAGTTTAAGTGAAACATCTGTCGGGGCAATGAATTCGTTGCTCGAAAAATCAGTACCGGTTCCTTTTGTAAATGCTTCAGGGGCAAATCTTACCGGATT
>JAEUSS010000256.1 GCA_016788685.1 Prolixibacteraceae bacterium
ATTTCTGCTATCGGCCCGTTTTTAGCCGACCTGAACAGGTTGATGATAACAATCAGCAGTCCGAAGGTCATCACCCATGAGCCCAGTGATGACAGAATATTTGCTGCATGGAACTCGGGTAAATAATCGTAGTAACGACGCGGCATTCCCATCATTCCAAGGTAAAACATCGGCGAGTACAGGGTCAGAAACCCGATGGTGAAAAAAGCCCAGCCAACTTTAGCCCAGACTTTGTCGTACATGCGGCCAAACATTTTCGGGAACCAGTAGTGAATGGCGCCAAAAAAGGCAAAACCCACACCTCCAAAAACGATAAAGTGAAAGTGTGCTACCACGAATGCCGTGTCGTGCACGTAGACGTTGGTAGCCAAAGCTCCGAGTACCAATCCGGAGAATCCTCCGATCATGAATACAAAAATGAAGGACACAGCCCAGTAGAATGGTGCTTCAGGATTAATCGATCCTTTGTGCATGGTCGAAATCCAGTTGAACACTTTGATTGCGCTGGGTATAGCCACCAGAAAGGTCAGGATGGAGAAGGTGTATTGGGCGGTTCCGCTCATTCCGGAGGTAAACATGTGGTGGCCCCACACGAAATAACCCACGAACGCGATGGCCAGTGTTGATACAATAATGGCGCGGTAACCAAAAATATGCTTTTGCGAGAAAGTCGGGATAATTTCGGAAATGGCACCCATCGCCGGAAGAATCATGACATACACGGCAGGGTGTGAATAAATCCAGAAAAGGTGCTGGTACAGAATCGGGTCGCCGCCCAAAGTAGGGTCAAAAACCCCGATCCCGAAAATACGTTCGAGCGCTACCAAAACTAATGTGATTCCGACTACCGGAGTAGCCAGAAGCTGAATCCATGCCGTCCCGTATAGCGACCACGGGAAAAGAGGCATTTTAAGCCAGGTCATGCCGGGGGCACGCATCCGGTGAATGGTCACAATAAAGTTCAGCCCGGTTAAAATTGATGAGAATCCGAGGACAAAAGCTCCGAATATGGCCGGGAGCAGGTTGGTTCCTGTTTTAAAGCTGTATGGTGCGTAAAAGGTCCATCCGGTATCCGGAACGCCGTTGCCGAACAATACCGATGCAATAACCAGCAATGCCCCTAAAATGTAGATGTACCACGACATGAGGTTTAGCCTCGGGAATGCCACGTCCTTGGCGCCGATCATGATGGGAAGCAGGAAGTTTCCGAATACAGCGGGCAGGCCCGGGATGACGATCATAAAAATCATAATCACTCCGTGAACCGTAAATACAGCATTGTAACTCTGCGGCCCCATAATCGTTTTTCCGGGTGCAATTAATTCCAGTTTCATGGCCAGCCCCAGAGAAACGCCTATCAGGAACAAAACCATCATGGAATACATGTACAACAGACCAATACGCTTGTGGTCGGTAGAGAATATCCAACTGAGTATTCCCTTGTATTTCCCCTTGTAGTCGAGGTAACTTACATCGTGTGGAATTTGGGTAGCTGTTTGCATAGATCAAATATGTTGTTTGTTTTTTCTTTTAGGTTTGAATATCAGGACGAGGAAAAATAAGACGGCAACAAAAAGAATCAGGGTTCCGGTGATTTTGGTCACATTTAATACATAGGCTTGTCCAACCGGATCATACGAGAAGCAATACTGCATGATTTTATTGATGGTTGGCGCCGACATGCCTTTAGACGACTCGATGACGGCCATCTTAAAATCGAAAGGCAGAAAGTTGACCCCGTTCAGGTAACGGGTGATTTTTCCTTTCGGGCTGACTACGGTTACCGAAGCCGCGTGGGTAAAATCCTGGCCGGCCTTTTTGTACTTAAAACCCGTGGCATTGGTGCCTTTGGCAATGCTCGCACTGTCGGAAACAAAAAACTTCCAGCCTTTGCTGATTGCTTCTTTTTTATCTACCAGGTTCAGGTAGTTGACCTTTTTCCGGATGCCCAGTTCAATCGGTTCCGAGGGGTCAAAGCTGATGGTCAGCACCTGGTAATCGACTCCGGGAACCAGGTCGGAGGCATTCATAACCTGTGCCAGCCCTTCCATGAGCGGACTGCAAATTCCGGGGCAACGGAAATAAACCCAGTTGATGATGGTGGGTTTATCGATCAGGTCGGTGAGTAAAACCCGCTGGTTATTCTCGTCGGTTAAATAAATGTCAGTAGGAAGATATTCATCCAGATGTTCAACGATGCCAATCTCCGGATCTTTGGTTAAATCGTCGATCGGCTTTTGTCCAAAAAGGCTGACTCCGGAAAATAGAACGAGCAGGATCAATATTTGAAACGTTTTTCCTGAAAATAGCCGAAAGACAAGATCAATTGGTTGTGATGCGTTATCCCGTATTTTAAAATTCTGATACATACCGAAAATTTGACTTTGGTTCAACTTGATTTTTGGTTTTCAACAAATCGTATGTTCTCCAGTATCTGTTTTGACCTAAGAAACCACAAACAGTATTGAATGTTTATAAAAATCCGGTTTATCGTGCTCTTTTTTTGCTTTTTTTCATTTCCTGCCCGGCTTTCATTTCAGTTTATAATCTCCTGAAAAGTGTAAGGTTCGTCTTTTCAGTGAGTTAGTGCTTTGCTGCCGGAAATTTCCCTCCAAAGCGAAAAAAGCTTTCAGTTGTAAGCCTGTTTCAGTCGAAATTGCTCTGTAATTTATGATTTATTTTTATGTTGTGCTTTCTTCATAAAGCTGTTTTGCAACTTATGTATTTATTGGCAGCAGCTACCTTTTTCTACCATCTCCCGGGGAGCCAGTTTTTCGGTTGTCGGGCTGATGTACGGAATCCCGAGCGACATTCCTCTCAGGATGAAAAGTACACCCAGTACAAATACAAAATACGGAACTACACGCTGCATCTTGCTTCTGACCTGTTGCCCGATGGCATCACTGGCCAGTGTAGCAATGAGCAGCAGCGGTACGGTTCCGAGTCCGAAAAGCATCATGAAAAGTGCTCCTGAAATTATTGTTCCCGAATTGATTGCACCTGCAATGGCTACATAAACCAGTCCGCAGGGCAACAAACCGTTCAGCAAACCGATCATCAGCAACGAAAAGTACGAACGATCGGTGAAAAGTTTGCGCAGCCTGGTAACCAGTCTGGCAGCAAAACCACTGAAGAGGTTGCCTAAGGTGATTTTTTGCCGGAAGAAAAACGGGAATAAAACGCTGATGATCATTGCGGCACCAAGCAGAATGGAAGTCCATTGCTGAAACCCGGCCATGTGAATACCGCTGCCCAGCAGGCCAAACAGAATGCCTAAAACGCCATAGGTGAAAACCCGTCCCGAATTGTACAGAACAGTTCCGGCGATTTTAGACAGCAGGTTGTGTTTTTTCAGCGGAAGGGCCACCACAATGGGGCCGCACATGCCAATGCAATGAAAACTGCCAATCAGGCCAACGGTTAAAGGAGTGATGAAATCCATGATTTAATAAGTTGCAAATTTCAGACTTAAGCTAAATGTGACTGATCATACTTTACCGGGCAACCGTTACGTCTTCTTCCTGGTAATAGGAAACGTTATTGGCCTGCCAGTCAATTTTTACCTGATACCTGCCTTTTTCAAGGTTTTTCAGGCTAACGGATTGGGTATAGTCGGACTTGGGTTGTACATCGAATGTCAGGTCTCTGCTTTTTTCAACCGGACTGTAAAACTGAATTTTACCTGAATATTCCCCGTAATCCGACAGGTTAGGAAATTGCAGTTTCAACGAATCCGCTGACAGCTCAATCCTGATCTTTTCTTCCAGAGCCCCGGTATTTTTTACTTTTTCGATGTGCTGCTGGTAGTTTACTGACTTTTGATAATAATCGGCATCAACCAAATCAAAATCCTGCCTGACGGCGACCGAAACAAGCACCAGTATGCCGGTAACCATCACCATCATGGCAACGACTATACCTGTTCCCCAGTTAAATTTTATCTTCATAATGCAATTAATTTCTTTTTTTCAGTCCGTTCTTTCGTTGCTCCGTTTTTTAGTCCAGCGAATTGGGCCCGACGAACGTCGACGATATTTTGTCAATCTGTTTACCGTTTTCGAAAATCCCGATTTCCAGGTGGCTGTTCGATGATTTTACATTTTCTTTTTTGAGTACAATCAGCAGGTTTCGTTTGGCCACTTCGCCTTTACCCGCAGTCAACGGATCGCCCATCAGGAAGATTTCTCCTTCCGGAGATAACAGCTTCAGTTCAATACTGACTTCTGAAGTGGTTTTATTGACCATCTGAAGGTTG
>JAEUSS010000269.1 GCA_016788685.1 Prolixibacteraceae bacterium
GGCAGTCAGGCCTTCAATAATGTCGTCGATGTAAGTAAAATCGCGCGAAAGGTCTCCGTGGTTAAATACCTTGATCGGAATTTGTTTGATGATGGAATCCATAAAGAGGAAGGGTGCCATGTCGGGGCGTCCCCATGGGCCGTAAACGGTAAAGAATCGGACTCCGGTAGTGGGGATATTATACAGTTTGCTGTATGCATGAGCCATCAGTTCGTTGGATTTTTTGCTGGCGGCGTACAAACTTACCGGCGAGTCAACCTGATCGGTCTCGCTGTACGGAACCGTTTTATTCAGGCCGTAAACACTGCTCGAACTGGCATAAACCAGGTGCCGGACCGGATGAAACCGGCAGGCCTCCAGCAGGTTTAAAAAACCAAGGATATTTGAATTGATGTAGGCGTACGGATTGTTGATGGAATATCGTACACCTGCCTGGGCCGCCAGATTGCAAACTACATCAAAATGCTCTCTCTCAAAAAGCGTGTCAATAAATTCTTTGTCCTGAAGGTCGGCTTTGATGAATTGATAGTTACTGTATTTTTTGCTTTGCAATGGCTTGTGCTCTTGTATCAGTTCTTTGCAGATTCCTGTTTCAGCCAGCCGGGCATACTTTAGTTCAATGTCGTAGTAATTGTTAATATTATCGATTCCAATCACCTGGTCGCCTTTTTTTGTAAGGTTTTTTACGGTGTGGAAACCAATAAACCCAGCAGCACCTGTAACTAAAATTTTCATAGTTCTTTTTTATATCGTTCTACTTTTCAATAACTATGTAATAGTAACTTCCTTTTTGATGTACTTCTTTTCCTTTAATAAATACCTGAAGAGAGTCGTTCCGCTCAATGGCCTTATCCCAGGTGAACAGGATTGCCGGTTTTTTTATTGGCGAATCGGGTTTGTATAATTCACTGATCCGTAGTTTTTTCAATGTTGTGCCAAGGTAAACATCCAGATTGTCGGCTCTGTTCATTTCGCAATAGTAGTAGTTCTGTGCCCCTTTTTCGAGGGCTGTTTCTTTTGCCTGATTGCACAACAGGTTAAGACCGATCAAAGAGTTATACTTCGGAATGGCGAAAGAAACGGAAAAGACTGCAAGCAGCATTCCCGTGCTGATGGTTATTATTCCCTGATTCAACTGTTGTCTGATCAGATATTTCAATGCGACAACTCCCGAACCGGATAAAATAATGCCGGTCAGGATAATGAGCGGCGATATTCCCTGTTCCCCGATTTCGCTGAGTTGAAAGGCGGCAATTATTCCGGGTAAGGCCATGCAAAGAATCACAGCCGGAATACCAGCCAGGATGAGCGTCCACCTGGCTGAACCAATTTTTGTTAATCTCAAAACGGAGAGATACACCAGAAAAGGGAAAACGGGAAGCATGTAAACCGGCAGTTTCGAACTGAACAGAGATAAAATCGTCAGGGTGGAGAGGACAATAACCAGAAAGAAGCGTTCGAGGTCGGTAAAATCCGGTTTCTTCCTGAAGGCCGTTACCAGAGTTCCGATTGTTAGCAACGACCAAGGAGCCAGCGAGTACCAGATTGTCACAAAATAGAAGTAAAACGGTTCTTTGTGGTGAAACGAATTTACTGCGCGGTTAACGGTCTGGTTGAAGAGCAGATTATTCAGGTACAGGCTGCCCCCTTCGGCAAAAACTCCGGCAAACCAGGCTCCGCAAAGCGTCAGCAGAATAAGTATCGTTTTCCATCCCCAGTATTTTCCAATGGTTCTGATGTCGCCTTTCAGGTATAAGAAAACGGCAATGGATATCAGCGGGACAATAACTCCGATCGGCCCCTTGGAAAACAAGGCCAGAAATACAAATAACGGAAAGAGAACCGGATCTCGGCGTTTCCCGGCCCCACTGTACATTCTGAAAAAAGTATAAAGTGCCAAAACAATGAACATACACATCAGCATGTCCATCCGTACGACAAGGGCTGTTCCGAGGAAAAATGCGCTGGTCAGGAGCATCAGCTGTGCAACGATGCGGTCATTATCCGGCATGGTGCTTTTTACCCAGCGATCCATTACTCTGACTACGACCAACGCCGGGAGAAACGAAAATAAACCCAGAAAGAGCAGGTTGTGGTATCCGAAAATTACTTTGCCCGACATTACGATCCAAAGGTACAGCGGAGGTTTGTCGGCGTATATTAGTCCGTGGTTTGTAAAAGTAAAGACTGAACCGTTACGCAGAGCTTCGTCAGCAATGCTTAAATACCGCAATTCATTGTCAGGCGTGAAGTCGCGGAAGATAAAAACCGGCAGTACCGCCACTAAATACAGAATATACCGGATGTTATTGTTTTTAGTGAGGCGGTGCATCATTTTATATGGCTTTTAGTTCTTTCCTGTAAAGGACGATGTTGCGGGTGTAGGCAATAAATCCGACCGATTGTCCGAGGATCAGGATGGGGTCAAGCCGGATAAGTCCGTAGGTGGCTATTATTCCGGAACCGACCAGGCTGATTATCCAGAACCCCACCGGGAGAAGTGACTCTTTTCGCCGCATGGAATAAATCCATTGGTAGACAAAGCGCAGGGTAAAGATAATTTGCCCCAGAGAACCAAAAATAACTAACCATAGAGGTATTTTGTTGTTTGACAGAAAGTTGGTGACAAAATAATTGCCGTTCTTCAGTACAAATCCGATGGCAAGGATGGGGGTGAGGATGAGTAGAGCTTTTAAAGCGATATTTATTTTGGGCCAGACCCCGTTTTCGTTCAGATTCCAGATGTAGATGTAGTAGGATATAATCTGACCCAAAAGAATCGAAAAATCGTTGCGCAACCATCCGTAGATGCAGAACAGGTAAGAGGCGATGATGCTCAGCACCCAGTAGATGGTAGGTGAAAGTACTTTCTGTGCCCTTTCAGACAGGATCCATTGCAGGAGTGTCCGGGTGAAGAAAAGCATTTGAGAAATAAAACCTAAGACGAAGACCATCATTGTTCAAGAGTGTTTTCTGTAATCTGGTAATTGATGTACCTTTTTTTCATCCACCTGAATGCAAAACAGTCGAGAAAAGGCGAGATCAGCCGGTTTCTCAGGTTGAATTTGGATTGTCCGGCCATTCTTGGGAAATGCCTGACTGGTATCTGTTGGACTTTGCCGTTTTGCAGCTGGATAAGTGCCGGTAAAAAGCGGTGCATTCCGTTGAACAAAGGAATGCGTTTGGCATAATCGGTCCGTATGATTTTTAGCGGGCAACCGGTATCTTCGATGCCGTCGTTGGTCATGAACCGACGAAAACTATTGGCAATTTTTGACGAAATTCTTTTCCCGAAAGAATCATCACGTTTGGCGCGGATACCCATAACCATTTCGAAGTCGGTGAGATACGGGAAGAGCAGGTTGAAATCTTCAGGAACGGTTTGTAAATCAGCATCGATATATCCGACGTATGGCGAAAAAGTTGTTTCGATACCTGCTTTAAGAGCTGCACTTAATCCCGAATTTTTTACGAAGCTGAGGTGGTAAAAATGTTTCCGGCGTTTACAAACTTCAATAATCCGTTCTAAACTCCGGTCTGTTGAGCAATCGTTTACAAACAGGACGCAGGTAGTCAGTGGTGATTGCGATATGAATGAGGAGAGCTTCTCTTCAAGTGCAAAAATGTTGTCTTCTTCATTAAATACCGGAACTACGATTGTAAATTCGTAATCTGCTGTTTTGTTTGCGTAGCTTGGGCTGGCGGCTGATTTCCCCCGAACCGGAATCTCTGTCACGATTTGTTCTATCATTGGTCAAAAGTTATGTTTTGTTGGGTTCGAACAATTCCGTTTAAATTTAGCGAAATCTGAAAAACGAACAAATGATTTTTCAGATTTAAAACAAGATACTTAGCTCATTCTGAGAATAGTTTATTGGGTTTTGCTAAGTTGTTGTTGGTTAGTGTGTTTTGTATTGGTCCGTAAAGGTTGTTTTGGCAATTTTTCAGGTTTGATGCACTGAATAGCGGAAATTTGCCCTCGAATCAGGTTTGTTCGTTGCGGAGATTATTGGTCTTTGGGGAAATATGGGGATTAATTTTCAGAAAGGCAGTGACGACCAGAATACGTCGCTTCCGTCAGTGTAAGTTCTTTTGAATGATTGCGATAGCTGAATTCAGTCCTCGGTCTGCAAGGATCGGACTGTAACTTTGTCTATTCTGGGTCTCGATTCCATACTCCTTTATATTTTTCTTGTTTAAGGAAACCACAAAGGTAAAGGAAAAATGACAGGCTGTTTCACCTGATGCCTGAGCGTCCTTTTTTCTTCTTCTGAAACGAAGATTATTTCATCATATTCAGGATGATCGGTTTCAGCCCGCTAAAAAAGAACTCAACGGCAATTACCATCATAATGAGTCCCATCAGCCGCATCATGACGTTGTTCCCGGTTTGACCGAGGATTTTGATAATACGTGATGAACTGTACAGGGTGAGGTAGGTGATGAGCAGTACCAGTGTGATGGCACCGAAAAGGATTATTTTATGCTGAAATGTGGAGGCGTCTTCCATGAGAACGATGGCATTGGTGATGGCGCCCGGGCCACAAATCATCGGTATAGCCAGCGGGGTGATGGAGATGTCGCCGATGTACGTTTTCACTTCCGAGTCTTTAATTTTTACCTGACTCAGCCGCGCCTGGAGCATGTCCATACCCATGATGAAAAAGATTACGCCACCAACAATCCGGAAACTGTTGACAGAAATTCCGAAGAATTTAAAAAGCAACTGACCGGAAAGGGCAAAAATAACAATGGTAATAAAACCGGTAATTGATGCCTTCTTTGCTGTGGCTTTCCGTTGACTGTCATTCAGGTCGGCAGTCATGGTCATAAAGATTGGCATGGTTCCCAGAGGGTTAATCAGGGTAAAAAAGGAGGTGAAACAAAGTAGTCCGAATGAAATGGAATCCTGCATGAATAATTTGTTAAGTTTTAACGGTCAATAAGCTAATCTCAATAGTCTGTTTACCAGAACGAAGGGTTTTTCGTTGTTACTCCTCATACATTAAGGATAATGAGAGCTGTTCCCGTTCGATGAAGATAACAAACAACCGGTTTGTTTTACTTTTGGCCACTGCAAAAAAACGTAATGTTTTGATGTATTCACTTTATGGTTCCGGATTGATGATTTCACCTGTAGCCCCACAAATCGTTGCGGAAACCGAACCCGGGGAATAACCCGGATTCAGTGCTGCTGATTCCTATTCTTTCAGGGGTTCGTCAGGGAACTCGGCTTCAAGTTCTTTGTCTTCATTTTCATCTTCTTCATAGATTTCGATGATTGGTTCGGTAAATGCTTTGCTGACCAGGCGTTTGTCGAGTGTGAGCAATAACGATGGCAGAACCAGCACATTGAAGAACATGGCAATCAGCAGGGTGGTCGAAATCAGGATTCCTAATGCCTGTGTGCCGCCAAATTCAGAAACGATGAAAACGCTGAATCCCAGAACCAGGACGATGCTGGTGTAAATCATGCTGAATCCGGCTTCGTGCAAGGCATTTAAAGCCGATTGTTTGATGGCTCCGTTGGTCGCTTTCAGCTCGTGGCGGTAACGCGATAGATACTGAATCGCATTGTCGACAGAGATTCCCAAAGCGATACTGAATACAATAATGGTCGACGGTTTGATCGGAATTCCCGCAAAACCCATGATTGCCGCAGTGATCAGCAGCGGAATAATGTTGGGAACCATCGAAACCAGGATCATCCGGAATGAAGAGAACAGGAAAGCCATTAAAATTGAAATCAACACAATGGCAATGAGCACACTCTCAAATAAATTTTTGATCAGGAAATTGGTTCCTTTGGCATAGACCACGCTGTTCCCGGTCACTTTCACATCGTATTTGGCCGGACTGAAGATGCTGTCAACCTGAGGGAGGATTTCGGACATGAGCGAATCCATACGATTGGTGACCACATCGGCCATCTGGAAGCTGATCCGGGTTGTCTGTTTTGTGCTGTCGAGGAATGATTTCAGCAAACCGGTTCCGTCTCCCTGTACATTTTGCGGAATGTAGCTGAAAATGAAATTTTTCTCCATCGAACTGGGGAGCGCATATTTGCTCGAATCACCGTTGTAGTAGGCCTGACGGGCAAATTTCAAGACTTCGATCAGCGAAAGAGGTTTCGAGAATTCGGGATATTCATTTATTGTATTCTGAAGCCGGTCAATTTTCTGGAGAGTTGCATAATTCAATACTCCGTTGGGCTTTTTGGTGTCTACCGAAATTTCAAAAGGCATCACACCGCCAAAATTAGTTTCGAAGAACTTCAGATCCAGGTATGTCGGGTCATCACTCCTGAAATCATCCACCACTTTCCCGGAAGTTTTCATCATGCTCAGTCCGATGAACCCAACCAATGTCAATCCGCCGGCAATGGAATAAATCAGGTTTCTCCGGTTGCTGATCAGGTAAATAACCTTGTCGAGGACCGCACTGAAGAAGTTACTGTCGAGGTGTTTGGTGTGTTTGGTTGATGGCGGAGCCATTAAACTCAGGATAATGGGGAGCAATACGATGGTCAACACATAGAGAATCATGACGTTAATGGAGGTGATGACACCGAATTCGCGCAGCATTTGATTCGGAACCAGAACAAAGGCTGCAAAGCCCAGAGCGGTTGCTGCATTGGTCATCAGCGATGCAAAGCCGATACGGTGTATAACCTGTGATAAAGCCCTCATCTTATTGCCGTGGCTCCGGTACTCCCAATGATATTTATTCAGGATGTAGATACAGTTTTCTATTACGATAATAACTATCAGAGAGGGTATTACGCCGGTTAGAATTGTAATTTTGTAGTTAAAGATAGACAGAGTGCCCAGCACCCACACGATGCTTATCCCAACGATCAGAAGTGAGCTGACGACTGCCCGGATCGATTTGAAAAACAATAGCATAATAGATGCCGCAACCACAATGCTAATGATGACAAACAGGAAAAGTTCGTGTTTCACCTTTTGCATGGTTACTGTGCGGATGTAGGGCATTCCGGAACAGTGAATCTCAACTTTCGTTTGTGCTTTATAGGCTTCCACTTCCTGAACAAGCTGATCAATCAGCGCAATCCTGGAGATATCGTTTAACTTATGCTTATCAAGGGTCACGGTCATCAGAGTCGCCTTCGTTTGCGGGTTCCACAACATTCCCTCGTAAAGCTTCAGGGTAGTTATCAGGCTTCGGATGCTGTCAACTTCGGCTTGTGTGGTTGGTCTGGTCTTTACAACCGGCTGAATGTTGAACTGATGGGTTTCTTCGTTCTTTGTCAGGTTTATCGCTCGTGTGATACTCACAACCTCCTGAATACCATCTATTTTTTTTATGTTGTCTCCCAGATCCGACCATGCGTTGAATTGGTCGAGGTTAAAGATTTTCGGATTTACAGCACCAATGACGATTACATTGCCGTCTTCGCCAAAAAGTTTTTTAAACTCCTGATATTCAATTCTTGTGCTGTCTTTTTCAGGTAATAGCGAAGAGTTCTCATAGGATAGTTTAACATTCTGTCCTTTATAAGCCATAAAAGCGGTCAGCAGGGCGAGAATGACAATTAAAAGTGTACGGTGTTTAAGGATGAACCTGGATATGTATGTGAACATTTGTAGTGTATAAATGCCTGTATTCTAGGCGTATGGTTGCTGTTAAAATAAAAAATCGGGTCAAAAGTAGTACAATCTCGTAACTTTACCAAGCTCATATCTGTTAAAACACCGTTGTTGATTCGTTGTTGGTTTTCAGATCACAACTCTCTTTCAGAACTGTTTTGGGCAAGGTGTTAAGGAAATAAAAGTTGAATTGTGAATCAGTATTGGTAAATCCGACTAATTTTGTTTTGTCTTACACTAAATCTTTCTTGGATTGAAAAAATATTTCAGAAGAATAATTCGGAGAAATGATCTGCTCAGTTTCAGAAGTATCATCAACTGGATTTTATTTCTTTTCACTTTTGGACTTTTTGTTTTAGCCATTCAGGATATTGGGTTCCCGAATCCTGACAGGGTCTTGAAATTTCAGGTTCACAACCGGTATTTTCAGATTTGTTACAGCATTATCGGTGCTTTGTATATCATCCGTTCCATTTTTTTTAGCAAGAATCTGGCTACCCGTAAGGTGTTTCTTACACAATTGGTTATCGGAGTTTTTCTGATCCTGTTTTTCTTTCCCAATTTTGTGGTCAGTTACGGCGATACCTTTGAATATTACCTCTATCAAACCGCCGGAATTCAGATGTTATCATTTTTGTTGTTCTTTCTGGAGTTGTCGAGGATGGAGATTAATCTGCTGATTAAGGTACTTAATCCGGCTCAGTTGTTCATGACCAGTTTCGCCTTTTTTATTTTTGTCGGCGCCATGCTGCTGATGATGCCCATGTCGACAACGGTGCCCATTAAGTTTACCGATGCACTTTTTAC
>JAEUSS010000282.1 GCA_016788685.1 Prolixibacteraceae bacterium
AGTAATTCTACCATGCCGGGCGAGGCTTATCTGGATTATCCGAAACATGAAATCAAAAAGTTTCTGGGTAATAAACCGTTGACAGCGCTGTTTATTCCATATGCGGCAGTCACTTTTTCGTTTGATATCTACGAGCAAAAAGTAGCCGAACGGTTTGGTGAACTGGGTTATCAGGTGAGAAGTATTCATCGTTACAACGATCCGGTTCAGGCTGTGAACGAAGCAGAAGCAATTGTGGTCGGTGGTGGAAATACCTGGCAGCTGGTTCGTATGATGCACGATAACCGGCTTATGGAAGCCATTCGTACGAAAGTGATGAGCGGAACTCCTTATGTTGGCTGGAGCGCAGGATCAAACGTGGCGTGCCCGACTTTACGTACCACCAACGATATGCCGATTATTGATCCTAAGGGTTTTGATACCATTGGTCTGGTGCCGTTCCAGATCAACCCGCATTACCTGGATGCCAATCCCGAAGGACATGGCGGCGAAACCCGGGAACAGCGGATTGAGGAATTCCTCGAGATTAATCCCGAAGTTTATGTGGTAGGTTTGCGTGAGGGAACGATGCTGCGGGTTGAAGGGCGGCAAATAGACCTGATCGGCAGCCGTACAGCCCGTATTTTCAGGAAAGGGACCGCTCCGGTTGAGTTGAATCAGGCGGATGATTTTAGTTTTTTGATGTAGTTGCTGTTGGTTCTGACGGCGCTGAAGATAAAAAGGCTGATCACAAGTGCGATCAGCCTTTTTGTTTTCAATAAAAGTTATGGATAGCTTATACTACTCCCTGAGCAATCATGGCATCGGCAACTTTAATAAATCCGCCGATGTTCGCACCTTTTACATAGTTGATGTAACCGTCTTTATCGGTACCGTACTTTACACAGGTTTCATGAATGTTAATCATGATCTGGTGCAAACGGGCATCAACTTCTTCGCGTGTCCATGGTAAACGCATCGAATTCTGTGTCATTTCAAGGCCTGAAGTCGATACTCCGCCGGCATTGGCAGCTTTGCCCGGTCCGTAAAGGATTTTGGCTTCCAGGAATACTTCAACAGCTTCAGGAGTTGAAGGCATGTTGGCTCCTTCAGAAACAAGATAACAGCCGTTTTTTACCAATTCTTTGGCGTTCTCTTCGTTGATTTCGTTTTGTGTGGCACATGGGAACGCTGCATCGCATTTGATTCCCCACGGGGTCTGCCCTTCGAAATACTGGACATTGTATTTTTCGGCGTATTCTTTAATACGGCCGCGGCGGATATTTTTCAGTTGCAGGACAAATGCCAGTTTCTCTTCATCAAATCCGGCCGGATCGTAAACAAATCCTGATGAGTCAGACATGGTAACAACTTTAGCTCCCAGCTGAATCAACTTCTGGACAGCATACTGTGATACGTTGCCCGAGCCTGAAACTACAGCAGTTTTGCCTTTTAAATCCTGGCCGCGGGTTTTGAGCATCTGATCGGCAAAGTAAACAGCGCCGTATCCCGTAGCTTCCGGACGAATCAAACTTCCGCCCCATTCAATGGCTTTGCCGGTTAAAACGCCTGTAAACTCGTTGCGAATGCGTTTGTACTGGCCATAGAAATAACCGATCTCGCGGCCGCCAACGCCAATGTCACCTGCCGGAACATCAGTGTCGGCACCAATATAGCGCTGCAATTCGGTCATGAAGCTCTGGCAGAAACGCATGACTTCGTTGTCCGACTTTCCTTTGGGATCGAAGTCAGAACCACCTTTTCCACCGCCCATGGGAAGGGTGGTCAGGCTGTTTTTGAAGACCTGTTCGAAAGCCAGAAATTTCAGGATTCCCAGGTTTACTGTCGGGTGAAAGCGAATACCGCCTTTGTACGGACCGATCGCGCTGTTCATCTGAATGCGGAAACCTCTGTTTACCTGGATCTCGCCGTTATCGTCAACCCACGGAACGCGGAACATGATGACTCTTTCAGGTTCGACCATACGCTCCAGTACTTTGGCGTAGTGGTATTTGGGATTTTCTTCGATGAAAGGCATCAGCGATTCAACTACTTCTTTTACTGCCTGATGAAATTCAGATTCTCCCGGGTTTTTGGCAATCACTTTTGCCATGAACTCGTTTACTTTTACGTTTAAAATGTCAGCCATTGTGTGTTTTTTTATCAATAGTTTTTTAATTGCCGGTGTTGTATGGAAATTTTGCAGGGAGCAACTTTTCCGCGGTATAAAAATAATACGCCGGACTCGTGCATGAATCAGAACAGGCCGCATTTACGTGTTTTACGTAAGGAATGAAAGCAGGACAGGTGAGCACCAATCAAAATCCGGGGACCCGGAATTGTGTGCAACGTGATGTAAGCGAGTGTTTTATTGTTGGAGTGTTCTAGATTTCAATAATGTTATTCTTGATGGCAAACTTTACCATATCGACAGTGCTTTTCAGGTTTAACTTTTGCATGATGTGGTTCTTGTGCGATTCGACCGTACGTACGCTGATAAAAAATCGGTCGGCAATTTCCTGGTTACTATAACTTTCGCCCCAGAGTTTAAGGATTTCGATCTGGCGCGAACTTAAGCTGTTGATATCAGCATTGTCGCTCAAATCATCAGCTTTCAGGCTGGAAATGTAGCGGTTCAGAAGGATGTGTGTGATGGACTTGCTGTAATAATCGTGTCCGTTTCGCAGGGTATAAACTGCTTCGATCAGGCTGTTGCGGTCCGAGTCTTTTCCCAGAAATCCTTTGGCTCCGGCTTTGATCGTTTTAAGGACAATTTCTTCGCTGTCGATAACCGAAACAACGAGGATTTTAAGTTTCGGGTTGCTGATATTCAACTGGACAATGAGGTTCAGGTTTCGCACCGAAATGTCGTGCATATTCAGGATTAATACATGTACCTGAATGGATTTCAGCTTTTCAGTCAAAATATTCCGGTCATCGCAGTTCAGTACTACCCTGAACTCCGAAATGCCGGTCAGCAGGCCTGAAATGCCTTCTAAAACCAGTCTGTGCTCATCAAAAATTGCAATATCAATCATCTGTAATCTTATACTGACAGGATTTATAACTACTTGATCAGGTTCAATACTCTTTTTTTATGCTTGGCTTTTCTATCAGGATGGCCGACGTTTTTTCCCTGCCGTCCATCAGGATGGTCAGTGGTTTTTTGAACCGGACGTGTTTGAAAAAATTCGTTTCATTTATTATTTCCTGATCGTACAGCATTTCCCAACGCACAAAATCGGTTGGTGATGAGTGCTGAACGGAGAAATAACCAATATTCATTGACGTAACATTATGGAAAAAATGTGAACCCAGCGACGAATCCAAGGGGTAATTGTCGAGGCTTATTTCTACGATTACTTTGGCGTTCGAAATTTGCGACCAGTTTACCGGAATTCCGACAAAACGGTCGCGGCTTCCCCATCTTCCGGGGCCAATCAGCACGTATTGCCTGTCATTTTTAATCATCAGGTTATTCAGAAACTCAATTTCTGCAGCCATTTCAACGGTTTTCAGTTTACTGAAGGTTGAATTGTCGACAAAAATAACATCCGTGATGTCTTTGATTTCGCCGTTTCCAAGACTTGAACGGGTGAACAGAGCCATTTTTGATTTGTCCAGCTGGTCGATCACAACATTTTTGTGCAACTGGTTGCCGATTTGCGGTTTGATTTGCAAAAGATAGAACGTTGGCAGCCCGTTTTTACTCCGGTCGAGGTCTACGGCATATTCAATTTCAACCGGCGACCCGAATGCTTCTTTAACCGTATTAAGCAGAACGCTTATGGTTTCGGCCAGCGGAACATAGTTGTATTGCAGGATGTCGGCAAAATTAATGATCCGCGGTCCGTAGGCGTTCAGGCCTGCTTCAATACGATCGTTGTTCGGATTGTAAACCGAAGCACAATGGGTCAGGGTACCGTGTTTTTCGGCTTCGCTGATGTCCAGAAGTTTGAGGGCAGCCAGTTCGCCGTTTTTCAAAAAATCGATGTCTTTGTTCTGGCAATCAAGGGCATAAAACTGTACCTGCGAGCTGTTGAGCAAATCTTTGATGCTGTGGATGGACACTTTGGGGTATTTGGGCGAAAACCGGAAGGATTTCCAGCCATCAACCACATAAGTTCCCAGGCCTACAGCAGCCACGGCAAAGCCTTCTTCGGGTTTCATCCGTGCTACGGGATAATAGTTGTACGACTGGGCGACACCGCTGATGTGAGGATAATAATAATCGCCGTATTGATTTCCAATAAGTTCCTGCAGGATGACGGCCATTTTTTCCTCTTCAATTTTGTGGTGAATGATTGAAAAATAGTTGCGCGCTTTTTCTGAAAACGTAGAAGCAAAAACCAGTTTGATGGCCGTACAAAGTTGCTCCAGAACCAGCTTCTTGTTGATGTTGCAATTGGGAACAATGTACGTGTCAAAAACACCGGCAAAAGGTTGTGTGATTGAGTCCTCGGAACTGCTTGAAGACCGGACGGCAATGGGCTTGTTGATTTGCGAAACAAAAACCTTCAGCTTTTTGACCAGTGAAATTGATAAGGCAGCCTCGGCAAACAGACACCGCAGTTCAGCGTACGAAATCTCCGGATCAATGATTTTGTCGAATAGTTTATTTCGGGTGATGAAATGCTGAAATTCGTTTGATCCGATAATGACTGTAATCGGCGCAAGAATGTTGATCCGGTTAGTTAAAGTCGGAAATTCGAGGTTGTAAATCAGGGTGTCGATAAAAGCCAGGCCACGGCCTTTTCCTCCGAGTGACCCCCCGCAGAAAGAGACAATATTCTTCTCGTCGAGCGTTGCTGTTTCGTCAAAACTCAGAATCTTTCCTTTTTTCTTTTCTTCCCGGTAATGGGTGATCGTGTCCAGGAAAAATTGCCTGGTCTCGTCCATATTTTTGAAGGCGGATACCGGAATTGGATTGAGTGTCTTGGCCAGCTGGATTTCGCCCCGGGCCATGAGCCACAACGACAATTGATTCTCGGAGGCGTGAAGATACAGCGATTCATCGGGAACTTCCTGAAGCAGGTTTTCGAATTCGCGCAACGATTTGGCAACCCCGATTTTGTTCCCCTCTTTGTCCCTGAAAATGAAATTTCCGAATCCCAGGTAACTGATCAGGAACTGCTTGAGGTCGTTCAGTAAGGTTTCTGAATTTTTGTTGATGAAGGCCACTTCGAGTTCCCTGGCTACCTGCTCGTTCCGGTTCTCGGATGACTGAAGGACGATCGGAAGTTTGGAGATATGCGATTTGACGTACCTGATGAAGTTTACTCCCGCATTTTTATCCATCTTCCCGCCGCGGTCAAACTCCACATCCGAGATGACACAGAGCATGAAATCCCTGTATTTGTTAAAGATAGCGATCGCTTCTTCGTAATTCCGGGCCAGCAGTATCTTGGGGCGTGAACGCATTTTCGATATCTTGTCCAGTTCGTTTTTCTCCACTTCGGGCAACAACGCCTGTACCTGGCTGAAAACGATGTCGTATAAAATCTGGAGGTATTTGGAATAATAAAGCGGCGAATCTTCGATCAGCAGGATAACCCGGACCAGCCCGACTTTGGTGTCGTTCTCCACGTTCACTTTGTCCTCGGTTGATTTTACAATAGCAAACAAAATAAGCGAATCACCGTTCCAAACAAACAGCTTATCGACTGACCGGATGGTGGGAACCAGCTCTTCAAAATATTTAATGTCGCTTTTCTTGTTCAGCAGCAGGTAAATGGGCAGCGACTCTTTTTTTGCACGGATTTGTTCGCTTAGCAAAACCGGTGCTTCGCGATCCATTCCGGCCATCAGGATGACCAGGTCAAAATGAGTTGTTTCGAGCAGGAGCAGGGCTTCTTCGGCCGATGAAACTCCGGTGATGCGGGGCACCGAAAACAGACTGTACTGGTAGGTTTCTCCCATAAATTTTTCGAAAAACGAGTCTTCGCTTTCGAGGGTAAACGCATCGTATAAGGTGGCAACAAACAGTATATGCTTGATTTTGAACTTCATCATGTCGAGATAGATATACTTATCGATCGACTGCTGGTTGAAGTACAACTGAAGCGGTTTTTTGCTTTTGGCCAGTGAGTTCCTGAATTCGTCGGACGGTTGTATGGCCTGTACAGGTACACCTTTGCGGTGAATGATTTCGCGGCCTTTGTAGTTGTTTAAATAACCACTGATCAGGCGGGCGATATTGGTCAGCAAATTGCGCTCTTCGCGCAGGAACGGCCCTTCGTATTCCTTTGGAAATTCTTTCAGGTAAAAAATTTCGATGGTTCCTTTTTTATTATCGATGGTCACAAAATTCTCAGTTTGCACCCACTCTGACTCAGCAAAATTAAAGCTGGTGTACGTTTTACTTTCAAACCGGATGCGCGAAACGGCAAACTTGGGGTATTGCCACGATTGGGGCAGAATGGCGCATATCTCCATCAAGGTTTCATCCACCGATTTGCCTTGGTCGACAATCAGCGTGGTTTGGTTAATGGCATTCAGTTCTTTTAAGCGCTCAGTATTTTCGTGTTGCAGTTTGTTAAAAACATCGCGGGTGGCCGATCCGGCAATCAGGTTCGAGAGGTTGACCAGCAAATTGCGTTCTTCTTTCAGAAACGGGCCTTCATCTGCTTCCGGAAATCCGGACAGGTAAAAAATCTCGATCAATCCTTTTTTCTTGCCGGGCGCTTCAAATTCCTGAACCATTCTCCACCGGGTTTCTCTGAAGTTTTTGCTGGTAAAAACACTTTTGTCGTAGCTGATCCGGGCGGCCGTTTGATCGGGATACTGCCACGATTCGGGTAAAATGGAGCAAATAACCTGAAGCGATTCTTCCAGTGGTTTTCCGCTTTGCAGAATCTCTGTTGTTTGGTTAATTCCCCGAAGCTCTTTCAGCCGTTCGGTATTCCGGATCAGCAGTTCTTCGAGCGCCTTTTTTGATACAGTTCCTGAAATTAATGCAGCGAGGTTGTCAATCAGGTCTCGTTCTTCGGCCAAAAAGGGTGCTTCGGCAGCCTCCGGAAGCTCATTGAGGTAAAATAGCTCGATGGCCCCTTTGGCCGAATCGGGTGTGTCAAATGTTTGTTCCAGTTTCCGGCGTGTTTCCCTGAAGTTTGCACTGGTGAAATTTTTCTCTCCGTATTTGATCCGGGCAACGGCGTGCTGCGGAAACTGCATGGCTTCGGGCAGAAACGAACATATTTCCTGAAGCAGCTCGTCAAGCGAAGTGCCTTTTTGCAGAACTTCGGTAGTCCGGTTAATGCTTTTCAGTTCCTTCCGGCGTTCGTATACATCGGCTGTCAGCTCTTCGAGTTGAATTTTCGAGATCAGGCCAACCAGCAGCGGAACAATGGTTTTTAAGCTAGTTTCGGCTTCTGCAGCCAACGCCCCGGAGTATGGGTTATTGGCTTGGTGTGCCAGGAAGAGTTTGACAAATCCGGTTTTATT
>JAEUSS010000288.1 GCA_016788685.1 Prolixibacteraceae bacterium
AGCGCCAGGGTAAAACCAACTGCCGAAGCAACCGCAAATACGACCGATTCGGCCAGGTTATAGTCTTTCTGGAAAACCAGGATAGCGACACCCAGTACCGCGCAATTGGTTGTAATAAGCGGCAAAAATATACCTAAAGCCTGATAGAGCGACGGGCTTACTTTTTTCAGGATAATTTCGAGCATCTGAACCAGAGCCGCAATAATCAGGATAAAACTGATTGTTTGCAGAAATTCGAGGCGCAGCGGGATTAAAACATACGTCTGAACAAGAAAAGTTACAATAGTAGCCAAGGTCATCACAAAAAGCACCGACGCGCCCATTCCGACAGCTGTATCCGTTTTGTTACTTACCCCAAGAAACGGGCAAATCCCCAGGAACTGAGCTAAAACAATATTGTTGACAAAGATGGCTGATATGACAATAATGATATATTCCATGATCAGAACGTATTAAGATGATTTGTTTATTTTTTTCAGAATAGCAATCAGGAAGCCCAGTGTAATGAATGCTCCCGGAGCTAGAATAAAGACCAGTACCCCGTCGGCTCCCTCGGCAATAAACTTCAGTCCGAAAATTGAACCGGCACCCAGCATTTCGCGGATTCCTCCAAGAATTACCAGAGCCATGGTAAATCCAAGGCCCATACCAAGGCCGTCAATCATGGAAGAGAACACATCGTTTTTGGCAGCAAAAGCTTCGGCCCGGCCAAGAACGATACAGTTTACGACAATCAGCGGAATAAAAATGCCCAATTGCTTGGATAATGCCGGAGTGTAGGCCTGCATCAGCAAATCGACGATAGTCACAAAACTGGCAATTACCACAATAAAAGACGGGATCCTAACTTTATCTGGAACAAACCCCTTAATCATCGATATGAAAACATTCGACATCAACAACACAAAGGTGGTCGCCAATCCCATCCCCAACCCGTTGATGGCCGAAGAAGTAACCGCCAGAGTCGGACACGTACCTAAGAGCAATACTAAAATCGGATTCTCACGAAGGAGTCCTTTGCTGAAATTATTAAGCTGATTCATTGTTTTCCTCCTTTTTTATTGGTTTCGTAGGCACGGTTAACCGCATCACAGAAGGCGCGGCTGCTGATGGTTGCTGCAGTAATGGCATCAACCGAACCACCATCCTTTTTCACTTTAAGCTGTTCGCCCGGCAGTTCCGAAAGTTTCAGCCCTTTAAACTGATCTTTAAAAGCAGGCAAAGCCATTTTCGTACCGAGCCCCGGAGTTTCTTTGTGCTCCAGAACCTCGATGTTGCTGATTGCTCCGTCCGGAGTAAAACCGACCATCAGGGTAAAGCGGCCGCTAAAACCGTTATCCGTATAAGTCTCGACAGCAACCCCTGATTTTTCGGTTCCTTTCAGCAAATGGTGTATCCGGATGCTGTCTTTTCCGTTTTCGGGCATCAGAACAGTGTCCGAAATGGTTTCGAATTCAGGGACTACCATTTTTATGGCATTGTTGATTTTTGCCTTTTGCGAAACGGCGATGGGTTCTTTGGTAACGGAATAAACAGCCGAGAGTGCAAGACCAGCCACGGCCGTGATGACGAATAACGCAATCGTCATATTTTTAAAGGTAGATTCTTTCTTTGCCATAACTTATCCTTTATTGGATTGAATTTTAACTTCGCCAAACCGCTTGGGTTTTACAAACCGGTTGAGCAGCGGAACCACGGCATTCATGATCAGAATAGCAAATGAAACGCCTTCAGGATAAGCGCCCCAAACCCTGATCAGGATGGTCAGGATTCCGATGCCCGCTCCGAAAATCAACTGCGCCCGCGGGTTCATGGGCGAAGTGACCATGTCGGTTGCCATAAAGAAAGCGCCCAGGATCAAACCGCCGGTCATCAGGTGAAAAATCGGATCGGCATACTGAGCCGGATTGATCAGCCAGAAGATTCCGGAGAAAACCGCAGCCGACAGCAGCACCGAAACGGGGATGTGCCAGGTAATGATTTTCCGTACCAGCATAAATATTCCGCCGATCAGCAAGGCCAGAACGGATATTTCGCCCAGCGAGCCCGACATGTTTCCGAGGAACAAATCGGCGTTTGTGGGCAGGTTCTTAAAGATCTCGACCACAGGCTGACCGTTTTTCACGCCTTCTTTCAATATGGCAAGCGGAGTCGCGGTAGTTACGGCATCTACTCCGGAAGCATTTACTGCCGGCCATGAAGTCATTTGCACCGGAAACGAAATCAGCATGAACACCCGTCCCACCAGAGCCGGGTTAAACGGGTTATTTCCGAGTCCGCCGTAAGGCATTTTAGCAATCCCGATGGCTACCAGCGCACCTGCAATC
Organism: Prolixibacteraceae bacterium; assembly: GCA_016788685.1. Taxonomy (GTDB): domain Bacteria; phylum Bacteroidota; class Bacteroidia; order Bacteroidales; family Prolixibacteraceae; genus Aquipluma. The sequence continues at coordinate 2,328 of JAEUSS010000288.1, forward strand.
AGCATCCACGACGGGATGGAAGAAGGTACATTAAACGCCAGCAAAACTCCGGTCAACGCGGCCGAACCATCGGCAATCTGCGGCTTTGTCCGCAAAATGTATTTCTGAATCAGGAATTCGAAGGCCATACATGCCGCCACCGCAAGCAGTGTAACACGAACCGAGTAGAGTCCGAACATCACCACCGACCAGACAAATGCCGGGGCAAGGGCCAGAATAACGCTGTACATGATTTTATTCACCGATTCGTCCGAATGGACATGTGGTGAAGGGGATATGGTAAAAAGTTTACTCATCGCAAAATTTTAAAATTCGTTCCTGATTTTAATTTTTTCTGTTTCTGATGATTGCTCCGACTTTCCCTTTTCCCAAACGAATGTAGTCGAGCAACGGGCGGTTGGCCGGACAGGTGAAGCTGCACGAACCGCATTCGATGCAATCCATCACACACTCACGCTCTGCCCGATCCCAGATTTCCTGCTCCGACACGGTCATCAGCAAATAAGGTTCAAGCCCCATCGGGCAAACCGAAACACAGCGCGAACAACGAATACAAGGCATCACCTCCTTGCGTTTAGCCTCACCGTCGGGCATCATCACGATTCCTGAAGTGCCTTTGGTCACCGGAATTCCGGTATTGGCAAAAGCTTTGCCCATCATCGGCCCGCCATTGATTATTTTACCGCAGTTCTCCGGAAGACCGCCTGCGGCATCAATCAGTTCGCTGATGGTGGTTCCGATACGTACCCTGAAGTTGGATGGATTTTTGACCGTCTTGCCTGTTACAGTCACCACCCGTTCAAACAAAGGCTTATTTTTCTGAACAGCTTCGTAAACCGCGAAAGTTGTTGCTATATTAGTCACCACAGCGCCAACCGAAATCGGCAGTGCGCCCGAGGGCACTTCGCGTCCGGTCACTGCTTTAATCAGTTGCTTCTCACCTCCCTGCGGATATTTCACTTTGAGCGGCACAACCGATATTCCGTTATTTCCGGTAAGCAGACTGTTCATTTTTTTTATTGCATCCGGTTTGTTGTTTTCGATGCCGATAGCTGCTTTTGCCACATTAAGCACTTTCATCAACAGCTGAACTCCGACAATCAGTTCGGCTCCGTGCTCCAGCATCATGCGGTGATCCGAAGTCAGATACGGCTCACATTCGACACCGTTGATCAGCAGCACTTCTGCTTTCATCCCTTTCGGCGGAACCAGTTTCACATGGGTCGGGAACGTCGCTCCGCCCAAGCCTACGATTCCGGCATCCTGAATTTTAGCCAGAATGGCTGCGGCATCCAGGGTGACCGAAGTTTTCAGTTCAGTGCTGCGGTCAATCTGTTCGTCCCAAAGGTCATCTTCCACATCAATGTAGATCCCGGTTTTCGGGTATCCGGATGTATCCGGCCCGGATTCGATCTTTTTGACCGTTCCGGAGACTGATGAATGAATGTTGGCCGACACAAATCCGGAAGATTTGGCAATGAGCTGGCCCACCTTTACCTTATCGCCTTTCTGAACGACAACCTCAGCTGGTGCGCCGATATGCTGACCAACAGGAATAAAAACCGATTTTGGAAGAGCAAGCACTTCTATGGCCTTTTGTGCCGAGAGTTTATTCTCGGCCGGATGAACTCCTCCTATTTTGAATGATTTTAACACGCTATTCCTCCCAATATTTAATTTTCAGAAGACTCAGGTTTGATTTTTCCCGTTTCCGGAGCCACCTCTTCAGCTACAGCAATTTTCCGCGGCGGAAAATTCAGTTCAGCAATGGCATTGGTCGGGCAAACCGAAACACATTTACGGCAAAGTTTACATTTATCCGAATCGATAAACGCCAGATTGTTAGCGATGGTAATCGCATCGTACTTACATTCCTTCTCACATTTACTGCAGCCAATGCAAGCCACGCTGCACGATTTGCGGGCTACCGCGCCTTTGTCCATGTTCCGGCAAGCCACATAAATCTTACGGTCTTTAGGCGCTTTTTTACGCAGTTCAATCAAAGTCTTCGGACAAGCTTTCACACAGGCCCCGCAAGCCACGCATTTTTCATCGTCAACTTCAGGCAAACCGGTTACCGGGTTCATATGGATGGCATCAAAATCGCAAGCCACCACACAGTCGCCACAGCCCAGGCAGCCATACTGGCAACCGGTATCGCCGCTGTACAATGAAGCTGCAATAGCGCACGACACCGCTCCGTCAAAAACATTGGTTTTTGGCCGGTGCTCACAGGTTCCGTTGCAACGCACCACCGCTACTTTGGGGTCCTTTTTTTCGGCTACGATACCTAAAATATCAGCCACGCCGCCCATGCAATCGTTTCCACCTACAGGGCAAAAAAGGTCGGAGAGCTCTCCCCTGCTCACACAGGTCTCGGCAAATGCGCGGCATCCGGCAAAACCACAGCCCCCGCAATTGGCTCCGGGCAAAGCCGCTTCAACCTGGTCGATCCGTGGATCTTCGTATACCTTGAATTTTTGTGCAACAAAATATAAAATAATTGCCGACAAAATCCCGATAATGCTGAGCGTAAGAATAGTATAGATTATAATAGTACTCATACAGTTTAATTAAATAGTTGCAGAGATTTCGAATTCAAAAGTGCGTTTAAGCTTATTCCTGAAAAAATAAAGGATCGTGAAATAGGGAATCAGGATAGCCAGAGACAAGATTCCGGCCAAAGCATCGCTTTGAGACAGTGAGACTCCCAGAATCAGCGTAATAAAGACCAAAAGAAAGGGAAGCAAGTAACCATAAAATGCAGCTTTATAGCCTTGAGATGTATGTCCGACAATGTTCACATGCTGACCGATATGATATTCTCCTGAAAAATGATTGATCTCAATTTCCTTTTCTTTCATATCGGAGGCCAGGCAAGCACCTTTGGCATGGCATGCAGAACAGGCAGAGGCATTTACAATAACCACGATCAGTTTATTTTCCGAAACCTCCCGAATCACCCCCATGTGTAACACCTTTTCTTCCATCTATTTGATAACTTGGGTTCCTAAAAAGTCATGCAAATCTAAAGATGTTTAAATAACTTCCCAGAAGGGGTATTTCATTTTTAAAATGCCGTCAGCTATTTATAATCATTTTAAATAATGTCTAATTTTTCCGCTTTTCATCTCACTGACAAACAGCCCGTTGTTGAGACACATGACAAAAGTCATTGTTATAACCAATCCGACCAAATCATAATTTCCTGAAATTATTGAACTTTTGTTTCAATTATTGAAAAATCTTCCAGGCAATTTGCTGAATATTAAGATTTGACACATAAACACTGCTTTAAATAGCAAATCCTTATTATTATCAATCTTTTAAAATCAAAACAACCGAAAACTTCAATTATAAACTTCAAATTAAAATTCCGTTATCGCAAACGAACATTCAACACATCCCGGCTTCAGGAAAAAATGACAAAAATTTAAACGACTTAATCTGCCGTTATTTTAGGGTAAAAAACCAGACATTCAGCCTGCCGTTTTTATATGGAGACATACCTTTCCCTGAGAACATGGAGGAGGCCAAAATAAAAAGCCCCGCATTGGCGAGGCTTCCGAATTTATTTAAACTTCGTTAAAAGATCTTTAACTGCATCTTTGTGCACCGTGAACCCCATCATCTTTAGTTTGATGTAATCCTCATGAAAGAAATAATACCCGAAATTAGGACTGTTTGACTCCACATTCCGCGAACCGGAGCTTGAATCTTTGATCAGATACCAGTCTTTTCCTAACCCTTTGTAGTTTTCCAGATAACCAACCAACTGCATTCCATGATCATCGGTTGTGGTTTCGTTTGAGAAGCGGAACTGGCGGGCATCTTCGTTGATGTAAGCCGAAGGAATATCATAGTCAGGCACCATCGCACAATTGGTTTCGCGGCTAAATCCCGATTCCGAAACATCTCCGCCAATACTCAGGGTATAACCATTTTTTGCGGCATTTTTCAACGCAGCCATAAACTCGTCGAGCGGAACATTGTAATAATCTTTGCTATGCCACCAATTATCAGGAACCTTATATTCTACCTGCTGCCAGTAAGGCTCTTGCTTGTACGAAAGGATTTCAACAAAATCATCCGGATTAATCTTCAGGTAATCCGTCAGATAGGATTGCGGAGTATAGGTTCTCCCCTCAACGATGAATTCGGTTGGCGGAACTCCCAGGTAATGATTCAGTATTGATTTAATGGTTTCCAGGCCATACCCCACATTCCAGGCGTTGGATATTTTCAGTGAATTCAAAAACGCCGTCATTTCTTCCACCATTTTTGCATGACTGTGATACTTCCTGTCGTGAATCAGTCCGGAATAAGCCTTTTCAGGAACAGCTCCATACATTTTCATGATCCGCGCCAATGCATTTCCTTCTGACCCTTCCGAAAATTCTGAATTTCCACGTTTTTCGATAAACCGCCGTGCCTTCTCAATATATTCGCAATAGGCCGAATAAATTTCAGAGATTTCGACCTTTTTCCCGTGCTGCCTGAATACCTCAGATTCGTAAAACGAGGTTGTTGAGAAACTCCAGCAAGTTCCGGCATTCCCCTGCGATTCGGTAGCATTGCTCCACACGGTTTTATATAGCGACGGGTTGTTCGGTAAGTCCATCCCCGACTGATCCATCACAAACCGCACATACGGTTCTTTTTCCGAAAGTTTTTCTTCAACGGCACTTACATCTTTCAGAATTGACTCGTAATAAAAACCTTTTCCTTTTTCTTCAGCAACAACTTTGCCTTTACTGATATTCTGTGCCTGAACACCCATTCCAAATATAGCTGCCATTCCGGCTGCAACAATTATTCTCTTCATCTTACGAATATTTTTGAGGTTCGAATATATACTAAACTGCAGCAACACATCCTGAAGAAAGTCAGGTTTGTCAGGCTGACAAGTATCCGGAAATAATTAAAGGTTAGAGTCGCGGCTATTCGTATTGAGTCCTTCGGATTGTTATCTACGTACCTGCCCGATCAGCTGATTGAACTCCAGTTAAATTCGGTATTCTTCATTTTCAGGAGATGGTAAACCAGGATCTGGTTCTTCTGTTTTTCGAGTTTCGGATCATCGTCCAAAACATCGGAAGCCTGATTACGCGCGTGCTGCAATATTTCGCCATCGCGTCCCAAATTGGCAATCTTCAGCGAAAAGCCGACTCCACTCTGCTGAGTCCCTTCCAGATCACCTGGACCGCGCAGCTGCATATCCACTTCGGCAATCTCAAAACCATCATTGGTACGAACCATCGTTTCGAGCCGCTTACGGCTTTCGTTGCTGATTTTGTACGCCGACATCAGCAAGCAGTACGACTGCTCGGCTCCGCGACCGACACGCCCGCGGAGCTGGTGTAACTGCGATAAGCCAAACCGCTCGGCACTCTCAATGATCATGACCGATGCGTTCGGCACATCAACGCCCACTTCAATCACCGTGGTAGCCACCATGATCTGAGTCTTTCCTTCTTTGAACAGATTCATTTCTGCATCTTTCTCAGCCGGTTTCATCTTACCATGCACCATGCTGATTGAATAGCGCGAAAACACCTGCTTCAGCAGTTCGTAACCGTTCTCTACGTTTTTCAGGTCAAGCTTTTCAGACTCTTTAATGAGCGGGTAAACCACATAAACCTGACGCCCGGCTTCTACCTGATTGCGAATAAATTCGTACACCTGCTTCCGCCGGTTCTCGTAGTAATGCAACGTTTGTATCGGCTTCCGGCCGGGAGGCAGTTCGTCGATCACCGAAACATCCAGATCGCCATAAACCGTCATGGCCAGTGTCCGCGGAATCGGGGTGGCGGTCATAACCAACACATGCGGCGGAATAAATTCATTCTTTTTCCAGAGTTTAGCACGCTGAGCCACTCCAAAGCGATGCTGTTCATCAACAATGACCAGTCCAAGTTTCTGAAAGATAACTTTGTCCTCAATCAGGGCATGTGTGCCGATGAGCAGCTGCAAACTGCCATCTTCCAGCTGTTCGTGAATGATCCGGCGCCTGGCCACCCGGGTAGAGCCGGTCAGCAGGGCAATTTTAATTCCCAGGCCGTCAGTCATTTTTTTGATCGAATTATAATGCTGGATGGCCAGAATTTCAGTCGGCGCCATCAGGCTGACCTGGTAACCATTATCGAAGGCAATCAACGCCGTCATCAGGGCAACCAGCGTTTTCCCGCTGCCTACATCACCCTGCAGCAAACGGTTCATCTGCTTGCCCGAACCCATATCTTTTCTGATCTCTTTGATCACTTTCTTCTGCGCATTCGTCAGTTCAAACGGCAAATGACTGCTGTAAAATGTATTCAGGTTATAGCCCACCTGCGAAAACACAAATCCTTTGAATGAACCTTCGCGTTTGTGTTTCAGGCTCAATATTTTCAACTGAATGTAAAACAGCTCTTCAAATTTCAGCCTGAAAATGGCCGCTTTAAGCAGATTCGGATTTTCAGGAAAATGCACCTGCCTGAGTGCCAAAGGCAAGGACATAACTTTGATGCGCGAAATCAGGCCGGGCGGAAGCGTTTCGTAAATTTTCCCTTCGATGAGTGCCGACAAATTAAACTGAAATTTATTCAACGTTTTACTTGTCAGAAACTTCTGTTTCATTTTTTCGGTCGTGTTGTAAAAGGCCTGAAACACGCCGGTGGTTATTGGTTTATTTTCGGCAGGCTCCAGTTCCGGATGAACCATATTCAGTTTTCCGCTGAAAACAGTTGGTTTTCCGAAAACAACATATGGTACATTGGGTTTGATGTTAGCTTTTACCCACTTGATTCCCTGAAACCACAACAGCTCCATCACTCCGGACTCGTCCCGAAAATGGGCAATCAGCCGCTGGCGGGCGCCCTCGCCTATTGTTTCGAACCTGACAATAATCCCCTTCAGCTGAATGTATGGCATGTTGTTTGTGACTTCAGAAATCTTATAAAATTTTGTCCGGTCGATGTATTTATAGGGGAAATAATACAGGAGATCGTTGAAGGTAAATATCTTCAATTCCTTTTTAAGCAGTTCGGCACGTTGAGGTCCAACACCGGGCAAAAATTTTATATCCTGTTCCAGGTACTCTGACATACGGCAAATATAAAAATTATCTGCCTCTTGCCAGTTGACTCGCTTTTTTAAACGCTTTTGCGGAATGAATTTCAGGAGAGAAGCAACAAAAAGATATTTTTGTGGTTTTACTCCCAAACATGACCGATTTTAATGAAAGAGTAAAAATTCAGAACAGATAAAAAAACTAAATGTTTCTCTGCCATCAAACTGTAATGAACTAAATCAGTCATAAACTAATTAAACTAAACAAATCAACCGAACATGGAAGCTGTTATCAAACTCGAAAAAATTGTAAAAAACTACAAAGTAGGCACTCAGGTCGTAAGAGCTTTGCGCTCCGTTTCGCTGACCATCAATAAAGGTGAGTACGTGGCCATTATGGGAGCATCGGGCTCGGGCAAATCAACACTGATGAACGTAATTGGATGCCTGGACACGCCTACCAGCGGTTTTTACGAATTAAACAACCAGGATGTAAGCCATTTGACTGACGACGAACTGGCTGAAATCCGGAATAAAGAAATCGGGTTTGTGTTTCAGACCTTCAATTTATTACCTCGAAATACAGCTCTCGAAAATGTCATGCTGCCCTTGGTTTACGCCGGAATGAAAAAGCAGGAACGCATCATGAAAGCTGAAAAAATCTTAACTGAAGTTGGCCTGGCCGATCGTATCGAACACAAACCCAACGAGCTGTCGGGAGGACAACGTCAGCGCGTGGCAGTAGCCCGTGCACTGGTGAACAACCCCTGCATTTTGCTGGCTGACGAGCCAACCGGCAACCTCGACTCCAAGATTTCCGAAGAAATTATGCAGCTGTTCGCCGAAATTCACCGCAAGGGAAACACACTGATTGTGGTAACCCACGAGGAAGACATTGCTAACCATGCGCACCGCATCATTCGCCTGAAAGACGGAGAGATTGATTCGGATCATGTGAACCCGAATCCGGTTTACTAAACGTCAGATAACCGGAACGAATGAGAAGATAAAACATTCTGCTGCTATTTCATCTGGCAACAATCAAGCAGAAAATACTGAAATTACAAACTAAAATGAAAATATATACACGCACAGGAGACGACGGAACTACCGGACTAATTGGTGGCTCACGAGTCAAAAAATACAACATCAGGCTCGAGGCCTATGGTACGGTTGACGAGCTAAACTCCTACATTGGCCTGATCCGATCGATGCAAACCAATGAACTTGCCGACAAAACACTGGGAATCATCCAGAACAAACTCTTTGTGATCGGAGCGCATCTGGCCACTGAAGATTCGATTGCTCTGATCAAAAAACAAATGCCGGTAGTAAAGCCGGATATTGAATTGCTGGAACAGGAAATGGACCGGATGAACAGCGAGTTGCCCGAACTGCGGAACTTCATCTTGCCGGGAGGATGCCAGGCTTCTTCATTTTGCCACGTGGCCCGTACGGTATGCCGCAGGGCCGAGCGTCGCATCGTCGAACTTTCAGAGAAGAACGACGTGGACGCCAACCTGATTAAGTTCATAAACCGCTTGTCTGATTATCTTTTCGTGCTTTCAAGAAAGGTATCTTTAGATCAGAAAGCCCCTGAAATTCTGTGGTCTCCGGAGATTATAGAATAAATGTCCGAGATGTTTGAAGAAACCGTTTTTTTGTTATATTCGCAAAAGTTTAAAAAACCGAGTTAATTACCTCCTAATTTATAAAAGATATGTACTGGACACTTGAATTAGCCTCAAAATTAGAGGACGCCCCTTGGCCAGCAAGCAAAGATGAATTGATTGATTTTGCCATCCGAAGTGGAGCTCCGCTGGAAGTTATTGAAAATTTGCAGGAGATTGAAGATGAAGGAGAAATTTATGAAAGTATTGAAGACATCTGGCCTGACTATCCAAGTAAAGATGATTTCTTTTTCAATGAAGACGAATACTAATTTTTCGTAAACATACAAAAACGCAAGGTCAAAAGCCTTGCGTTTTTGTTTTCAGATAAATCCCTGCACCAACCGATCACCGGAGCGAAAAACACCCCTCTGCGGTATGATACCCCCGCTCCACAAGGCTTTACACTTCTGCACAAGCTTAACACCCCTAACTCAATCCTCGCCCCCAACTTTTGCTAAACTATACTAAACCCGAACATACCTATCTGAAAAAAAACTATAGTTTCATTTATTAAAACGACAACGTTCATGTAAGAATTCGACTGTTTCGTTTATTTTGCCGGTAAACGTAATGCAAATCCGACTTGTTTGATATAATTTCAGGCGCTTATTTTTCTAATTTATGCGATACAAAACCAACGGTTATGGAGAACAAAATCAATTATTTAATTCCGGAAGAGGTAGTAACCCTGGCAACAGCAAAACTAGGCGAGGTTGCTGAAATATTAAAACCATACCTGATAACACTCACCGCGGCTCAGCGAATGGAACTACCCAAAATGAATGATGATACGCTCCCGTTTGTTCTGCAATGCCTCGAATATTGCCAATCGAATCCGGAATTCGCTCCTATTTACATTGATTTTAACCGGCAACACGAAGGCATAAAAACTTTCGAGCAATTGCTCCCGCTTTACCACATCGCGCAGCAACTTGGGAGCAACCTGAACGACACCATCACACAAGCCGGATCTGAAAGTTTTACCAGCTCGTTAAGCTACTTCAATTCGGTAAAGTACGCCACTAAAATGGGCGCTCCCGGAGCCAAAGCCATTGCCGAAGATTTGAGCAGACTGTTAGTCCGCCAAAACAAGTCCGTTCCCATCCCGGGCAACAACTAAATCCCGGACTTTCCCGCTGCCGGATTCCGCGCCCAATCTTCGGCATCATGCATATGCTCAAATCTCGATTTTAGCACCCATCACTTTCAGAAATTCGCGGATAAAACTCGGATGGGCTGGCCATGCGGGCGAGGTTACCAAATTCCCATCAACAAAAGCTCCATTAACCGGGATGGACTGAAATTCGCCTCCGGCCAACGTAACTTCAGGTCCCACCGCCGGATAAGCTGTCAACTTTCGTCCCCGGACAACTCCTGCAGCTGTTAAAATCTGAATGCCATGACAAATGGCCGCAACGGGCAAATTCTTCGTAAAAAAATACTTCACCATATCAATCACTTTTTCGTTCAGCCGCAAATATTCGGGCGCCCTTCCACCGGCAATGATCAACCCGGCGTAATCGCTGACGCGAACATCGTCGAAACTATAGTTCAACGTAAAATGATGCCCGGGCTTTTCGGAATAAGTCTGATCACCTTCAAAATCGTGGATTGCTGTTTTAACCGTGTCGCCCTTCTTTTTGCCGGGACAAACAGCGTGAACTTCGTAACCAACCATTTCAAGCATCTGAAACGGCACCATGGTTTCGTAATCTTCAGTAAAATCACCGGTCAGGAATAGTACTTTTTTCATGTTTTCAGATTTTTAGTGTATACGAATCAAAATCTCTGTTTTCTGGATATGTGTTCTTTTCACAAATTCCCAGACATCTTAAAGTTACGAAGCTTTTTGATCCGGATGCCGCCACCCTCCGATTTTTTCTCAGACGGCAAACAGAAAGAAGAAAGCGGCTGAGCTCCGGATTTGCTTCCGAGTTCAGCCGCTTCGCCTGCAAAAGTCTACTCTTGAGACTTATTTCGGGCCCATCAACTCAATGAAAGTTCCGTCGGGGTCTTGTATCAGCACAAAATCACGGTTTTCATCGAGTTTTACAGGGGTTACACCGAGAGTTTTGACGTTGTATTTTCTGATGCGTTCCAGTATCGGCGTCATCGATTTCACATAAATGGTTACGTACTGCATTCCGGTATCGTCGGGCACATAAGTTTGCTTTGGATGCGCGGCCTTTTTGCCAAACGACATCAGTTTCCATTCCTGAGCGTTTTCACTGTTTTCGAGTTTCAGCACCTTCACATCAAAGCGGTTACCGTTGCTTAGTCCCAGATCTTTGGCCTTT
>JAEUSS010000302.1 GCA_016788685.1 Prolixibacteraceae bacterium
ATAAAAAGACTCAACATGAAGCAGTTTATCAGCCTTCTGGCCTTTATTTTCATCATTTCGGGAATCAGCGCGCAGCAAACAATGAGTTTGAAAGACGCAACGCTGGGAAGCAGTTCCTATTTGAAACCGGCCATGCCCGAACAACTGAAGTGGAAAGATGCCCGGCATTATGTGATGATTAAGGAAAATAACCTGGTTCAATTTGATATCAAAGACCGCAAACAAACCGAAATGCTTTCGCTGGCTGAACTGAACAGCGCCCTGAAACAAAAAGAAATTAAAGAACTAAAATCGTTCCCGAGGTTTTCATTTCTCAGCGAATCAAAAATCTGGTTTCAAACAGCCAACAACCTGATTATACTGGACCTGGAAAACAAAACGACAGCTACACACTTCGAGTATCCTGCTGATGCCGACAATCTGGATTTTTGCACCAACAACACAACTCTTGCCTACACGGTAAAAAACAATCTTTTTACGTCCGGAACTTCAGGAAAAGAACAGATTACAGCCGATTCAAATCCGTACATCGTTAACGGGGCAACCGTTCACCGCAACGAATTTGGCATCGACAAAGGTACTTTCTGGTCACCTTCGGGAAACCAACTGGCCTTTTATCGTATGGACGAAACGATGGTTGGCGATTATCCGCTGGTCGATTTTATGGCACGCGAAGCCGAACTGGTTAACGTCAAATACCCGATGGCCGGGATGACCAGTCACCAGGTCAAACTGGGAATCTACAACCTGAAAACAAAGCAGACCGTGTACATGAAAACCGGAGAACCGGCCGATCATTACCTGACCAACATCAGCTGGAGCCCCGACGAAAAATCAATTTTCATTGCCGAACTCAACCGGGAGCAAAACCACATGAAGCTTAATCAGTATGATGCTACTTCGGGCGAATTGATTAAAACCGGTCTGGAAGAAAAAGACGAAAAATATGTGGAACCGCAACATCCGGTTTTGTTTTCGGAAAATAATCCGGAAAGGTTCTACCTCCAAAGCAACCGGGACGGCAACAACCACGTTTATTTATATGCCACTGACGGCAAGTTAATCAGCCAGATAACCAAAGGCAACTGGGAAGTAACAAATCTGTTGGGTTTTGACGCCAAAGAAGACTTCATGTTTTTTGAAGCAACCAAAGAAAACCCAACTGAACGTAACCTGTACCGGATTAATATCCGCTCCGGAAAGACCGACAAACTGACCCCGGATGCAGGCACGCATTCGGGCCTGTTATCGCCTGACAGGCAACACATCATCGACCGCTGGACCAGCACCAACGTTCCGGCGCAGGCTGATTTGGTTTCAGTAAAATACGGCCGTAAACAAACTATTTTTGAAGCTGAGAATACACTGAAAGATTTTAACCTCGGCGAAAACACGGTATTCACCATCAAAGCAGATGACGGAATCACTGATTTGTACTGCCGGATGATCAAACCGAACAATTTCGATCCTTCAAAAAAATATCCGGTTATTGTATATGTGTATGGTGGCCCGCACGCGCAACTGGTGAATAAAACCTGGCACAACGATGCCCGCTGGTGGCAATATTACATGGCCGGCAAAGAATACATTGCATTCACGGTTGACAGCCGCGGTTCGGCCAACAGAGGCAAAACGTTTGAAAATATCATTCACCGCCAGTTGGGTGTCGCTGAAACTGCCGATCAGATGAAAGGCATCGACTACCTGAAATCGCTCCCGTATGTTGACGAAAACCGCATCGGAGTACATGGCTGGAGTTACGGCGGGTTTATGACACTGAATCTGATGCTGAAACATCCTGAAACATTCAAAGTTGGTGTCGCCGGCGGACCGGTCGTTGACTGGAGCATGTACGAAATCATGTATGGTGAGCGGTATATGGACACGCCCCGGGAAAACCCGACAGGCTACGAAGGTTCGAATATGCTGAATCATGCCGGCAACCTTTCAGGAAAGCTTATGCTTATTCATGGTGCTCAGGATCAAACAGTAGTGATGCAGCACAGCATCAAATTCCTGAAAAAATGCATTGATTTGAATAAGCAAGTTGACTTTTTTGTTTATCCGACACACGAACACAACGTCCGGGGAAACGACCGGTTGCACCTCATGGAAAAAATCAGTAACTATTTTCTGGAAAATTTATAATCGGAACTTACTCGAACCGGAACGGTTCCGGGCCGCGTGGCTGAAAGTTGTAAAACCGTGTTTTGGAAACCTCATCGAGGATAAAGCCCACTGAGCTTACATCGCTTGGGTGGTTGGGGTAGAAAGCCAGCCGCAGCTGGATGGTTTTAAAGATGAGGTTTTCATTC
>JAEUSS010000359.1 GCA_016788685.1 Prolixibacteraceae bacterium
CCAATCGGTTGCAAAACTTGAAATCATTAGTACCAAAGATGAGAAAACCAAAATAAAGATCGAATTAAAAAAATAAACCCGAACGCCTGACCAATTGCGAATGGCGTAGCGGAAAACAATACCCGACTAAACCGTAACACAAATGATGAAAAAAATCCTGATTGTACTGATCGCAGTTCTGGCCTCCAATCTTTCAGAAGCACAATTTATTAAGTACAGAGCAATCAATGCTCAAATCGGATATGGTATGAGTTCGCCCTATTACAGTGATGAAGAAATTGGCAACGGAGGCTTTTTCATGCAAGGAGAATATGTACTGAACGTTGCTTCCTGGTTTGAATTCAGGCCATACGCAGGTTTAATCCTGACCAGTTCGAACGGGGAAGATATGAACAACAATCCGACTAATGAAAAAGCCGAATCGAAAGCTCTGTTGATTGGAGGAAAAGCAAGAGTCAGAGCGCCAATTCCATGGGTTGCACCATACATTGAAATTGGTATTGGCGGATCAATAGGGAAATTCGAAACGTTTACCACTTATACCAATATCAACAGAAGCGGATTTATCGGGCACATACCCTTCTCTTTAGGATTGGAGCTGGGACGTCAGAACGATGTTGATTTAAGTTTTCGCTATTATTTTCAGCCGGCCGCCGAACAGTTTGCCGGAGCATTTGCGCTCGGAATCACGTTTCCTTTGAGAAACAAATAAAATCCCCGGATAACTTGTATCCGCCAGACAGGTCATCGCAGACCAGCAACAAACAAAGAAAAACCATAACCTATGAAAAACCTCATCGCATTAGTCGCTTTTACGGGCATCCTGATGAACGGATTGGTTGCTCAAAACAAAAGTTTAAACTGGCTGGGAATAAACGCGTCGGCATCAGCCGGAGAATTGATCCGATACGGCAAGGAAACCGATGGCGGAATAAGTTACAACGGCAAAATCGGATTTTTGATCGGTTTCGGGTTTACCAGAGTGATCAATGACCGTTTCGACTTTGAATCGGGAGTTGAATACTCCAGGCACTCGTTTAATTCTTCTTACATCAACGATCTGGGACAAAGCATCCGGAGTTTCAATCCGGAAAATGTTGATTTGATTTCGGTCCCGGCAAACATCCGGATGAAGTTCAGGAAACAATTCTTTGTAACCGGTGGGATACAGTACGATCAAAGATTCAATGTACCCAATCCGGTAACCATCGACAACCAGACAGGAATCGGGCTTAACCTGAAATTTGGTAAAGAATTTAAATTATCAGGCCAACAGATTCTTTGTGTTTCTCCCGAAGTACGGATACACAGCATCGTACCCTTTTTTCCTGAAAAAAATCAGCAAAGACTGACTGAAATCGGATTACGGCTCGGCCATAAATTCGGATTGTAGAAAACCTACCGGGCAGCGACGGGCAAAGAAAACGCAATTGCCTGTATAACCGGATGAAACCACAACAACTTCTGCAAATTAAACCATACACCATGAATCAACTGAAACACATTGCAGCAATTGCCTTATTATTTCTGATGACGTGCTGCATCAATCAGGGATCAGAGAAAAGCAGCGGCAAAAAATACACAACTGCAGAGCTGATCGGGAAATGGAAACTGATCAGTTTAGACGAATCAGGCCATACCTCCCTGCCGAACATCGGTTTTATCCAACTGCTCAACGACAGCGCTGCCGAAATCCAGATGCAAGACTCAACTGGCGTAAGAAAAGTATCGGGGAAATGGCAAAACGGATTTAAAAAGGAAATAAAATCGCCGGACGTGAAATTTGAATCAGACATTAAAATATCGTTTCGCCCGGCCCTTAACGAGTCCGTCGTTATCTTGCTTCAATTAAGCGAAGAAAACGGCAAGACCGTCATGACATCGAACAACTACAAATTTGAAAAGGAATAAAACTCCGGCCTGCAACAGCAATACGGGTTTAATTCCGGCGTAAACCCCTGCCTTCCCGATGCTTATTGAATGGCAGCCAGGATGTCACCCAGCAGTTTGTTAAAATCCATCACCCGATCGGGCTTTGGCGAATAACCAAGCACCACAACCACCAGCTCTTTGGATGGAATAATAAATATTTGCTGCCCGTCGTGGCCGTTACACGAGTACATATCCTCCGGAACGTCCGGATATTTCCCGTCGCGGTTCAGCCAGAACAACGAACCGTATTTTCCTTTGCTGTCCGAAGCCGGATTTGTGGTATAACTCACCCACCCTTCGGGCAAAATCCGTTCGCCGTTAAATATTCCGTCCTGAAGATAAAGCAAACCATAACGGGCATAGTCGCGGGCGGTAGCATACAGGTACGACGAACCCACCTGAGTTCCCGAAGCATCCACTTCGAAGACGGCATCGGGCATTCCGATCCGGTTAAAAAGCCGGGTTTGCGCAAAACGGTAGTAATCCGCGTCATTGCCGATGGTTTTCCGCATCAGGTAGTTCACCACATTAACCGATCCCGACGAATAATACCAATGAGTTCCCGCCGGATGATCCAAAGGCTGACTGAATGCAAAACGGGCAAAGTCGTTTTCGTCATACAACATCAAAGTTACATCCGAACGGTTTCCGTAATCCTCGTTCCAGCGCAGGCCGCTCTGCATTTGCATCAGGTCATTGATCGTTATGGTCCGCCGTTCGTCGTTTTTCCATTCCTGAAGGTCAACCGGCTGGTTGATGTCCCACCTGTTCTCTTTAACCATGATTCCGGCGAGCGTATTGGTAACGCTTTTGGCCATCGACCAGCTTAAAAAGCGGGTTTTCGCGCTGAATTCAGGCTGATAAGCCTCGGCAACCGGAACTCCGCGGTGCAGCACCAGAAACGCAAAGGCATGACCACCATATCCGTCGTCGTCCATCAGCTTTTCAGTAATTGCGTCAAGCTCATCTTGATCCGTATTGGCAGCCGATTCGGGCATTACATCGCCCAAGGGCCACGCAACGGTATCCTGACGGTATGTTTCCGGAATAACCGGAAATTGAATCTTCCGGAGCTGAGCCTCATCGGTGCCGCGCAGCAAAGTAGCGCCAAAACCTTTGCGGTAAATGGCTTTCGACTTTCCCCACAAAAACGTACTGGTTACACTCGAATCCTGAAAATCGACGGTATTCGTGGTGTATCTAATGAATGAAAAGTGAAGATCCATGGCTTCCACCTCGGCTTGCTCCCTTCCCGACACAAAAACCGCCGAACACAGATATTTGGCCGGATAACCGGTAATGATGGGCAGTAACGAATGAATGTAAAAAACACCGCAGGCCAGCGCGGCCAGCAAAATACCCGCAACCACCTGTATAATTCGTTTGTTCCGTTTCCCCGATGCTGATGTTGCCATAACCGATTGTTTAAAGATGAAAAATAACCCGGTTAAGTTAAGCATTCCGTCTCAAAAAACGGTAAGCTGGCCGGGATACGGCCGGATTTTCCCCGGCGCACACACCCCCGTGAGCCTGCAAACTGATTTTCGCTTTCCTTATTTTGCAGCACGATTATTGTTTAACTCTGTTAAATCCCGTTAACGAATGTTATGTTGACGCATTATTAATCGTATTTTTCTATTTTTGCCTGAACGGCATAACAAACCCATGAGATACAGAAAACTGGTGATCCGTGTAAAGCATAAAGTTAAAAGCCTGAAGTCGGACGCTCCGCAAAACCGGAGTCGCCGGACAATTTGGTACCGTCAGCTTTTGAGCGGAACAGTACTTGCCTTGTTACTGTTCGTATGGGCAGGTACTTCTCAGCTTTTTGCCCAGGAAGAAGAAGATATTGACCCGATGCCCGTCAGGTTAAAGGCCCAGGTGCTGAATCTGGACGATGAAATGCCCGTGCCTTTCGCCTTTGTGCTGAATCACCGCACCCACAGCGGTGTAACGACCGACGAGCAGGGCCGTTTTACCATGGACATGCTCAACATCGACAGTTTATCCATCTCTTCGCTCGGTTTTTCGAAAACCACCGTCCGCATACCGGCCAATTACAACGAAATGAACGTGCTGCTTCTTTACGCAAAGCCCGTCCGGTTTGCCATTCCTGAAGTGAAAGTTCAGGGCGAACAAAAGAAGGTGAACATGGACGGGGTTCCTCCGGCAAAAAAAATCGACATTGATCCCCAGTTGCGCGGAGATGCCTACAACGAAAAACCTCCGGTCATTGCGGCGCTGTTTAATCCGGTTAGTTTCCTGCAATACCACACCAGCAAACGCGAACGCGAAAAACGCGAAACCCGTAAGGCCATCCTTTCTGACAAACAATGGGACATCCTTTCGAAATATTACACCAAAGAGCTGGTTATGGAACTGACCGGGCTGAGCGACACGGAAGCCGACAAATTAATGATCTACATCAACAGCAAAGGCCTGTTGAGTTACATGTCAACCGAATACGATGTCCGTACGACCATTAAGGAACAGTTTAAAATCTACCGGCAGGAAGGACGCTAAATAAAAACTTCGGTAAAAATTACGACATTTGTGCATTCATTCTGCGAACTCAGGGCAAAACGCATCCGTTTTTTGCCGGCAAAGCCCTGATTCCGGAATTTAAACCACAACATAAGAATTTACACATTGAAAGAACTTTCAAGAAAAAAGATTATCCTCCGGAAAAAGGAGCAAACGGCCAATGAACCTGCCGGTGACGGATTGATTCGCCTGAATAAATTTATCTCCAATTCAGGAGTATGCTCGCGCCGTGAAGCAGACAAAATCATCAGCGACGGATTGGTGACCATCAACGGCGAAGTAGTTACCGAACTGGGACGAAAAGTATCGCTGGATGACGATGTCCGTTTCGACGGGAAAAGACTGAACCCCGAACGCAAAGTATATCTGCTTCTGAACAAACCCCGCGGATTTGTCACCACACTGGACGATCCGCATGCCGAACGAACCGTGATGCAACTGGTGCAAAACGCCTGCTCCGAGCGCATTTATCCGGTCGGACGGCTGGATATGCAAACCACCGGAGTTTTACTGTTTACCAACGATGGCGAACTGGCAAAAAAACTGACACATCCGAGCTTCGAAAAGAAAAAAGTTTACCATGTTCAGCTCGACAAAGATTTTCTTCCGGAAGATCTGGTTGCACTCCAGAAAGGAATTGAACTGGAAGACGGCTTTATTGCCGCCGACGATATCGGAATGATTGATCCGCAGGACGGACGCCAGGTCGGTATCGAAATTCATTCAGGAAAAAACCGGATTGTACGCCGCATTTTTAATCATTTGGGTTATAACGTTGAAAAACTTGACCGGGTGCTTTTTGCCGGACTGACCAAAAAAGATTTGCCGCGCGGACGCTATCGTTTTTTGACTCAGCAGGAAATTAACTTTCTTAAAATGAGTTGATGTAATAAAATTCACTTTCGCAGACTAATAAGCCACAATTGGAAAAAGAGTTTTTACAAATAATTACCGATAATCAGGGGATCATTCACAAGGTCTGCTCCATCTATTGTGATTTGGAAGAAGACCGCCGTGATTTGTTCCAGGAAATTGTCGCCCAATTGTGGAAGTCGTACCCTTCGTTTCGCAGCGAATCCAAATTTTCGACCTGGATGTACCGGGTTGCCCTGAACACGGCGATAACGAGCTTTAAAAAAGACAAGCGGCAACCCGACAAATCGGGCATTTCGTACGAAAATCTGCAACTGGCCGAAGAAATGTACGACACCCGGACCGAAGAACAGATCAGGATGCTCAACGGAGCAGTGGCTCAGCTGACCGGAATCGAAAAATCGATTATCCTGCTGTTCCTTGAAGATAAAAAATACGAAGAGATAGCCGAAATTACCGGCATCACCCAAAATTATGTGCGGGTAAAAATGAACAGGATCAAGAAAAAGTTGAAGTTGTTAATGAATACGGAAGAGTAGATGGATTTAAAGGATTTAAAATCGGCGTGGGATACATATTCTTCTCAGGAGGTGAGCAAACATCGACTAGAAAAAGAGACCATTCATGAATTACTGAAAAGCCGAACCCGGACTCTGGTCGACCGGATCGACCGGAATATGCGCATTGGGCTGGGTGTCCTTCTGGTTTTTATTGCTTATGTGATTATCGACGATCTGTATTTATCCAAACTGCTTATTCAGGAGCCGATCAAATACCCGGGCTGGATGATTCCGATGGATATCTTCTCCAATGCACTGATTGTTACCACCTACTTGTTCTTCTTAATCCGTTACCTGAAAATCAGGCGAAACTTTTCGGTCGACCTGCAACTGAAAGACTTGCTTCGCGGCATCCTCGACACGCTGAAAACCTACCAGCGGATGTTTTATCTGGCCGTTGTAATTCTCCTGATTAACATCATCCTGAGTTTTACCGCGGGGATTTACGAGGGAATTAAATTTTCAGCCCATCCGGCAAACGGCGGAATCCAAAATCTGCCAACATCTAAAATCCTGCTGATCGTTGCCATTGGCCTGGCCATTCTGATTCCGCTGGTTGCACTTCTTTTCCTGTTTCTGCGCTGGGGATTCAACAAACTTTACGGCCGCTACCTGGTCAGGCTGAACGAAGCCCTCCGGGAACTCGACGAATCCGATAATCCTGAATCTTAACCGCTGATCGGGGCCTCTTTTCCCGTTTTCTTTCAGGCCTCTCAGGCAATGCTGACGGCAAACGTCCGGAACGAAAAGCGGGAAATCAACTCCAGGTTTTCTTTAAACAGTTTCAGCGGCAACTGCATCACCCGGGGATGAATGCTGCCGGTAATTTCATGTTTTAACTTCGCCGGAAATCTTGTTCCCGACAGAAATTCACTGAAAAGCAGCTCATCGTCTGATTTCGAAAGCTGATCGATAAAATCCTGGGCCAGTTCGGAGCGCCCGATCATGACACTCAGGATCACCATAATCGGGGCAAAATCGTCTTCCGAGAATTCGCCGTTCACTTTCAGCCGCCGGTGCGCTTTGATGATGCGGTAAATGTTGATAAACCGGTTAATGGTTCGCGGCGATTGCCCGAACAAGGCCGAAATATTCTGCATGCATTCCAGTTCTTCTTTCAGGAACGTCAGCCTTTGGCGGTGTTCTTCCACTTTCTCAGCCACCGACATCTGATCCGGAGATGCTGTTGTTCCGGATTGGATTTCAACAGCCGGACTGCCCTGCCCCGGCAAGGAAGCAACATTAGGCACCCCGGTCTTTTTTCCCTCTTCCGAAGATTTATCGGGTTCCATTTCGTTACGCAAGAGGTATTCAATCAGATTCTTCCGGTTGGTGGTATTCATTTGGCGCAGCGAAAACGGAATCTGGAATATTTTTTCCAGGTAATCATACGATGTCGCTGCTCCGGAAAGCACTGTTCCGTTTTCAGTAACTGTTTTCTTGTCCGACGGGCTGTCGTAATGTTTCCCGAACAGATTTTTATACTTCTCACTCAGGGCATTGTTCAGCCAGCGCGGATCGACGCCGACCACCACGACAAAAAGCGGGAATGCCAGCAGCAGATGAATGGCTTCGAGCACTTTGACCACAATGTCTTCCTTGCATCGGTCGAGGTCGTCGATGTACAGAATGATGCGGTCGATCTTCAGCTGCACGTCATACGGGTTGCTGATGTACGCGGCCTTGTCGGCTTCTGACAATTCGTGCTGTTTGCGCAGCAGTTCGTCCAGTTTGCTGAAATCTTTCCTGATCCATGAAATCAGGCCCAGTTGTTTCGAATAATTTTCGTCCCGTTGCCGCTCTTCAATAAAGTCGAGCAGCTTGCGCCCGCTTCTCAGGTCATCCATTTCCTTTCGGGCATCCGCAATCTTTTTATCCAGCTCAGCAATGGAAAGCGTGAGCGATTCCAGTTCGTTTTTCATCCGGTCAGACTCAGCCGAATCTGCTTCGCCCCTCGAATCAAAGGTTCTTTTCAAGCTCGAAAGCCTTTCCATCGCTTCGTTTAACGCTTTTTTCACCGGAGAAAGCACCCGGATGATGTTGGCAACATTGGCAACAAGCACCGCACCCGCACCGGCAAGCCACTGCGTAGCCGTGAACCACTGATCTTTCATCAGGTACCTGACAAGCAGCACACCAATCAGCAGCAGGACGGTAATCAGCAGCACGACTCCCCAGCGTTTGCCCTTCATGCCGCGCAGCGTGTTCACCGAATAGAAAAACGAGCTTTTCAGTTCCTGAAGCTGTCCGAGGTATTCATCCAGTTTTTCGCCATCCTGAATAATCTGCTCGATGTGTTCGTTCTTCAGGCTTTTGAGGTCGTTGCCCACCCGCGGGTCGCTCAGCAGAAGCCGGAAAATGTCCATGCCCGAAAGATCTTCCAGGCGACTTCGTTTCAGGGCCTTCTCCCGCGAGAGCTTTTCAATCTTGTCCGTCAGTTCATTTCGCCGGGCCTCAACGGCTTCTTTCTGCGCACTGGTAATGTTCAGGGTTTCCGAGAGCTTTTCCAGCTCATCCTCTTTAGCTTCATTCTTCGAAAAGGTATTCAGCGAATCGAATATTTCGGTAATCAGGCTGGCCCAAAGGTTACTGTCGGAGTAATGCCACGAGTTAAACTTGACCTGAACCACATTCTTCACAAAACCTTCGGTTTCCAGTTTCGAGTACTCCTGAATCTTTTCGCTCAGCTTCTCCATGAAGAAACTTTTTCCGGAGCCCCAGTTGCCAAAAAGCCCAATGGCCAAAGGCGGTTTGACATCTTCGAGCGAAATGACCGTGGCCAGCGACTGAATGTCGTATTCGAAATCGAGTTTATCGGCCGTTGCCCGGTGATTGCCTTCGGTTTTCAGCAAAGGCAAAAATAAGCTGCTGACCGGTTTAGGCGATATGGGACCGGGATTTTCAGGATTAAGAGCAGCACGAAGCAGATCGTACGTTACGCGGTCGGCATCGCCGGTAGGTTCCAGGCCTTTCGATTGCTGAAACTCCCGGATGGCGGCTTTGGTACGCGGACCGGCCACCCCGTCGGCAAAGCTGTTAAAGAAGCCCAATGCTTTCAGCGCCTCCTGAACTTCTTTGACATCAATCCGCCCTTCTTCCGGAGCCGGCGATTCGGAGACTTCGCTTTCGGCGAAAGGCCCCAGGCTGTTCAGCTGATCGAGCGTGCGGCGGGCCACCGAATTAATCCGGTCGTTCACTTCATCGCCCGGACGCCCGGCGCTGGAGGCTGCTTTCGTGAATTTGCTCCGGCTGATGGTCATCTCGTAAACATCGGTGAGCGATTGGGCAAAAGCCTTTACGCCCGAAATAAAATCCATCTCCTGCTGCGACAGGCGGCTGGCAACATTCAGCGAAATGTTGATCAGCTCGCCGTAAGCGCCGCCGTTCCGGCCTTGGGCCGTCTGCCACCATTCGGCATTCCGTTCCAGAAGGTTTAAAACCTCCGAAGCATACATCCTTGCAGCTTCAAATACCCGGGCTTCCATTGAACTTTCCATACGCGTATCTGATGAAGTTGATTACCAAGCGACAACGGGGATTAACCGTGTTCTATTAACGTTCCGGCATAAAAAAAGGTTGCTGTTGCCCACACTTCGCGCACGCTACTGGTATCAGGTCAACGTTATGCTGTTAAAGGAGCGTCACCCTGAAGTGGTTGCAGGGTCTCATCAGCGGAGAGAGGCCGAAACAAATTGTGCATGACGTTGCGGCAAGAGCTTTCTTCCACCCACTGGCTTTCAGGCCGTTAATCGAAAAACCTTACGCCAAATCCTGAACTTTTCGACAATTGCATTTGTTATCCAATCAGTTGCCTGACTAAACATGCGGTCAAACTCAAAAACTGATGATATGAAAACACTGAAAATTATTGTACTGATCTTAGTTGTCATCCTTGCGCTTGTTTTGTTAACGGCCCTGTTCGTCGACGGAAAATATGCTGTTGAACGCGAGGTAACCATCAACAAGCCGAAACAGGAAGTTTACGACTACATCAAGTACCTGAAAAACCAGAACAAGTTCAGCGTGTGGGCGAAGATTGATCCCAACATGAAGACCGAATTCCGTGGCGAAGACGGAACGGTTGGTTTTGTTTCGGCGTGGGACAGTGAAAACAAAAATGCGGGCAAAGGCGAACAAAAGATCGTTAAAATGGCCGACGGCGAACGGATTGACTACGAACTGCATTTTATTGAGCCCTTCGAGTCGACCGATTATGCCTACCTCACAACCACGGCGGTAAACGATTCGGTGACCACCGTTACCTGGGGGTTCAACGGCGAAATGAAATACCCCATGAACCTGATGCTGGTTTTTACGGACATGGAGGCCATGCTTGCGCCTGACCTGCAAAACGGATTGAATAACCTGAAAACGATCCTGGAAGAATAACGGCCGCAACCCGGGAACGGATGCGCTCTTTTCGACACGCTTCGCGCTGCGACCACGCGACACCATCGCGCGGGAGCAGGGGTTTACCGGAGCCCCATTGCTGGCGCTGCTTTAGCCGGAATAGTATATGTAAATACCGGGGAAGAAAAGACATGTAAGTATTCCTGAATATCTATCCTCGCGAAAGCCCGATTGAATTGTTTAACCGGGCTTTCGCGATTTTTTGTGCTAAGCCGGAACTCACAGACCGACCGGTGACCCGATGAAGCAATCTGATACATGCAGGATGACATGCGATATTTGAAAGATGTCGAGCAATATTTGTAATGTGGCGAGTAATATTTGCAAGGTGACAGGTGATATTTGTAAAGTGACAAGTGATATTTACAAGGTGGCGAGTGATATTTGAAAGGTGTCGAGTAATATTTGTAAAGTGTCAGGTGATATTTGTAAGGTGGCGAGTGATATTTGCAAAGTGGCGAGCGATATTTGTAGAGTGACAGGTGATATTTATAATGTGGCGAGTGATATTTGCAAGGTGGCGAGTGATATTTGTAAGGTGACGAGTGATATTTGAAAGGTGTCAGGTGATATTTTAGCTGAGACTGGAGACTGTAAATTGAACTCTGTCTAATACAAGTATACAGTTTTTTTATACTAGACAGAGTTCAGTTTACAGTCTCGATTACAGTCTCAATCCGCAGTTGGCGTACCACCGAACCCCGCCCTGCAATATGTATTTTGTTACCGGTTCGGTTTTTTCTTTCTTTTCCTGATTAGTTTTTTTTAAAAATTCTTTCCTTGAACATCATAAATTTCAATG
>JAEUSS010000365.1 GCA_016788685.1 Prolixibacteraceae bacterium
GGTTTGGTGGAACGGACTTCCGGCCATAACCAAAGGCTTTATCGACCGTTTATTTTTACCCGGATTAGCTTTTCGACGAAGAGAAAATTCGGTTTGGTGGGACAAGTTGCTGACCGGGAAGTCAGCCCGTATCATAACCACATTAGACCAACCGGGTTGGTATTACAGGCTAATTTACCGGAGGCCAAGTGTCAATCAGCTAAAGAGAGGAACGCTCAAATTCTGTGGTGTTTCACCTGTAAAAGTAACATACATCGGTATTGTAAAAGGTGCGAACGATAAGTTACGGGAAAAATGGCTGAAGAAGATTACGCTGATGGGTTATAAAAACAAATAGCCGCCTGACATCGGCCGGAGGTACCACAATCAGTAAAATGTTTTTCCTGATATTTTCCTTGCAAAAAGAGGATTTTCTCCAGTGAATGAGAAAATCCTCTTTTTTATCGATGTGCTCCGGACTTAGCGGGACTTCTTTGAGCCGGAATAAAGTTCGTATTTCCGGAAACTGCACTCCAGTGAACCGTTCAGGATTGAAATTTTACGTGAAGGACGTAATCCGATCGATTTCAGGCATTGCGGAGTACTGATAATCCAAACCGTTGCGTCGGTATAATGATGTTTCAGGCGTTCGCCAATCATTCCGTAGAAGTTGGTGTCTTCCGGAGTTAAACGTTCGCCGTAAGGCGGATTAAACAGCAAGAATGGCTTTTCAGCAACCGGTTCGAGCAATTTGAAATCGGAAACCTTAAACTCAATAAACCGGTCAACCCCGGCTTCTTCCGCATTTTTGCAGGCAATATCAATGTTCCGGCGCAAAATATCGGAAGCAAACACCTTTACCGGCGCCGGCACTTCAGCCTCGACCTCATTCACCATGCTCCTGTACAACTCCGGATCAAAACTGTTCCAATTCTGAAAAGCAAACTTTTTCCTGATCTTTCCCGGGAAAATCCGGTTAGCCAGCATGGCCGCTTCGATGGCAATCGTGCCCGAACCACACATCGGGTCGATGAGGTTGCCTTTGCGGTCCCAGTCGGACAGGCGGATTAAACCGGCGGCCAGAACCTCACTCATCGGAGCATCGTTCTGCCCCACCCTGTAGCCACGTTTATGCAACGATTCGCCGCTGCTGTCGAGCGAAATGGTGCAAAACTCGTTACTGATATGCAGGTTGATGAGGATATCCGGATTTTTAGAATCGATTGACGGACGATTCCCGACTTTATACCTGAAACGATCGACAATAGCATCTTTCAGCTTCAGCGAAGCGAACATCGAGTTATTGAACAGATCAGAAAAAACGGCACTTTGCACGGCAAAAGTCTGATCGCAGCCAAACAAATCTTCCCATTTGAAGTTTTTAGCCCGCTGGTACAAATCATCGGCCGAATAAATTTTATATGAATCCACCGGAACCAGGATCCGGAGCGCGGTGCGCAAACAATAATTCGCTTTATAAAGCAACTTGCTGTCGCCGCTGAAATACACCGAACGGCGGCCGATCTGAACTTCATCGGCTCCGATTTCAATCAATTCCTGAGCCAGAACTTCTTCGAGGCCCGCCATGGTAGTGGCTGTGTAGGTTTGTTTGTTCAATTTATATTTTTTAAGTAAAAAAAACGTTGTAAAACAGGTTGCCCTCAGATTCCTGCGCCATCGCTGAAGTCTGATTCTTTGGCCTTAAACTGAACCAGTTTGGTGTTGGGAGGCAAGCTGTTGGTAACCCAAACGTTACCTCCAATTACCGAATTTGCCCCGATACGGATACGCCCCAATATGGTAGCCTGGGCATAAATAATTACATTATCTTCCACAATCGGGTGACGCGGAATACCCTTAATCGGATTTCCATCGGCATCAAGCGGGAAGCTCTTTGCCCCCAAAGTGACACCCTGATAAAGTTTCACATTATTGCCAATGATACAGGTTGAGCCGATAACCACACCGGTGCCGTGATCAATCGTGAATGCTTCGCCAATCTGGGCGCCGGGATGAATGTCGATTCCGGTTTCGGAATGTCCCATTTCAGAAATAATCCGCGGAATGATCGGGACACCTAACTTCAGCAACTGGTGCCCGACGCGGTGGTTGATGATGGCCCGGATGGTCGGGTAGCAATAAATGACCTCGCTCTGGCTGTTTGCTGCCGGATCGCCCAGATAAGCCGCTTCGACATCGGTTACGAGCAGCCTCCGGATTTCAGGAAGAAATGAGATAAATTCGGAAGCCAGGCTCTGTGCGAATTTTGAGCGCTCCTGCATATCGACCATTTCAGGATTTTTGCAGGTAAAGCACAAACCTGCCAGAATCTGCTCCGAGAGCAACTCGAACAACTCGTCGATGTAAACACCGATGTAATGTTTGATTGTATTGGCACGCAAACTGGTGTTGCCGAAATAGCCGGGAAACAAAATCTCGCGGATAATCCCCACCATCTTTTTCAATTTTTCGATGGATGGCAGAGGCTCGCCAATGCGGTGCTCGTGGCATACAAGGTTCAGTGAGGCCTGGTCAGCCAGTTGCTCAACAGTGCTTCGCATTTTATGCTCGATATTCTTTTCTGATTGCATTTTACCTGATATTTAAAAGGTTAAAAGAACTTGTTCCGACTTTTCGGATCAAATACATTCAATCTGTTTGATCTTCAAACGGAACGACAGGACACATCACCTAAAACACGACAAAAATCATATAATTAGGGATCATATCAAACTCAAACGACTGAAAGTTTACGACAGATCGATGATTTTTCTGACTGCAGAGATCGCGTTATTCAGCCGTTCATCTCCGGAGCCGCTAATTTCAACAAAGTTAAAACCATAAAGTTTCAGTTCGGCCTGATACTGTTCGAACAGCCGGATACGGTTTTCTCCGCCGTTTTCGCGAACCGCATCGGCCTCCCACGGCAAATCCGGGCGGCACAGTAAGAACAAGTCTATCGGGCAATCCCGAATCTGATTTTCAAGCCATTCCGGAGTTCTTCCGAAAACCCAGTTAAACCAAACTTTTGTAATGATCAGCCAGGTGTCAAAAAAGAAGACTCCGGCCGAACCATTTTTTGTTGACAGGTATTGTTCGACCTGAGTTTTGGCGATGTTCTCCACATCTTCGAAGGTATAATGACCGGGCAGCTTTTCGACATATTCGCGTGCAAATTCGGGCAGGTATTGCCCGTTGAATATCTCGGTCAACTGCATGGCCAAAGTTGTTTTTCCGGTTGATTCGGGACCTGTAACGGCTATTCGTATTGGTTTATTCATTGGATTGTGTATGACAACAAAAGTATTCGAGTATCCGAAATAATCAATCCGGTTTTGACACTGAAACTTCGGCTGAAACGAATCATAAGTCTCCCCTTTTTCATTTCCCGGATTGTTCGGCGATAAACTGCTTCTTCCATTCGATGTAACCGATGCATGCCATAATGGTGTAAACGATAAACAGGATGACAGTCGGATGCAAATCCTTGTACCAGAACAAGCCGATAGAAAAAGCATCGACAAAGATCCAGATCAGCCAGTGCTCCAGAATTTTACGGGCCAGCATCCAGGTGGCCACATTGCTTAGTGCCGTGGCAAATGCATCAGCCATCGGAACCGGCGAATCGGTATAATTTTTCAGGATAAACCAAATCAGAACGAAGATAACACCGCTGACCGCAGCCAGAACAACAGCCAATTTCGGTGATAACCGACTCACTTTTACGGACTCCGAATGATTGACCTGATTTCCGCGAAGCCACTCGTACCAACCGTAAATACTGATTACAACGTAATACAGCTGTAAACCCATGTCGGCATAGAGCTTCGAAACAAAAAATACCCAGACATAAAGTCCGGAAGTAAGCAACCCGACAGGCCAGGTCAGAATGTTCTGCCGGATCGAAAAAAAGATATAGGCGATACCTAAAATGGCTCCCAGGAGTTCAATGTAATTTCCTGAAAGCCATTGTATAATTAGTTCCATAAAGAAATTCAAAATATCAAATCATAACTGATGATGTTGTTGCTACAGGTGCAGTGCTGCACATTTCGGACACTTTATTGACCGGATCGCGCAGCACTGAACATCAGGAGTTTGCTGATTACTGTTTTCCACTCAATATTTTTTCGTAAGTCCCTTTCTTAGTCAT
>JAEUSS010000384.1 GCA_016788685.1 Prolixibacteraceae bacterium
GCTTCCGCTCGACAACATCGAGCAGGACACCAAAGCAGTTCCGTATGAAGGCGAAAGAATCTCGGACATACCGGTCCGTTTGGCTGAAGAGGGCGAATTTATATGTGACGACGAAGATTCAACGTTCCGGTTTACCCGTACCGAAGATTACAGTTTACTGCAACGGCTGTTGCTCAAAGAAGACCAAAGCAAAGATCGTTTTGTCGGCTTCAACACCTGGCGGGCTCCGCGTACCTGGCGGGCAACAACCAACAGTAACTTCTTCGGAAAATTTATCCGGTCGGCGCATTACATCCGATCGGGCGACGGAAACAAAAAAGCAAGCTGGAGCATCCCGATTAAAGATGACGGAACATATGAAGTATTCAGTTACGTCTATAAATCCGGTCAGCGCGGGCGGCGCGACAATCAGGATTCAGGCGGCGATTACACTTACACCATTTACCACAATGAAGGAAAAGAAGAAGTAGTCATGGAGCTTAAAACTGCGGAAAATGGATGGAACAGCCTCGGATCGTTCTATTTCTCGGGCGATACGGTTAAAGTAGAACTGGGCAACAAATCGGAAGCACAAGTTGTGGTGGCCGATGCAATTAAGTTGGTAAAACAATAACAAAAAGACAGTCGGCAGTCCGCCTCGATTAACAGAAAGCTGACAGTTAAAATAACATCTGAGGTTACAAAACCAGACTTGAAACTAAAAATTAAACACAATAACAACTATGCTTTTAAAAAAACTAATCCGAAGGGGACTCATGCTGTCCGTTTTTTGTCAGCTTTTGTTTTCGGCAAATGCGCAACAAATCCTGACACTGGAAAAGGCTCTGGAAATCGCAGGAACCAATAGCCCTGACATACGCCGTTCTTTGCTCAACCTGGCGCGCTCCGAACAATCGCTAAAAGCACAGAATGCCGCACTCAAGTCAAATTTTTCGCTCAACCTCACACCGTTTGGATACGACCAGACCCGGTCTTTTGATAATTTCAACGCCAAGTGGTTTACCAGCAAAACCACGCAGTCGTTCGGAACGCTGATGGTTTCACAGCCCTTCCTGCCAACCGACGGGACCATCAGTCTGGTCAACCGTTTTGGCTGGCAAAATAAGTCCAGCATTCAGGGTGAATACAGCCAAATAAGCAAAGCATTTACGAACAGTCTTTCGCTGAGCATTGCACAGCCGTTGTTTACCTACAACCGGACGAAACTTCAGCTGAAAGAACTGGAGCTGGACCTGGAGAATGCCCAGTTAAGCTACGCCATGCAGCGGCTAAATATGGAGAAACAGGTTACCCAGTTTTTTTACAATGTTTATCTGGCTCAGATGAAGTTGAGCGTTTCTGAAGACGAGTTTACCAATACGCAGAAGAGTTATGAAATTACACAGAACAAAGTAACCGCGGGAATCGCTGCCAAAGAAGAACTTTATCAGGCCGAACTAAACTTTGCTACGGCCAAATCTGCCGTCCAGAATGCGCGCGTAACCCTCGACAACTACAAAGACCAGTTTAAGCAGTACATCGGTATGGATATTCTGGAAGAAATAACTGTAATGACCGATGTGTCTCTGAACCCGGTAGCCGTTGACGTTAAAAAAGCCATCGATCATGGCCTGAATACACGCATGGAACTTCGCCAGCGTGAAATCGACATCGAGACCTCGCAGTTTGATTTGATCCGCACCAAATCTCAGAATGAATTCAGGGGTGATGTGAACCTGTCATTGGGCATCAGCGGAGACAATGAAAAGCTGATGAATATTTACGACAATCCGACCAATAACCCAAGGGTATCGGTTTCATTCAATCTTCCGCTCTACGACTGGGGAGAAAAGAAAGCCCGCATCAAAGCCCAGGAAGCTGTAATTGAGACACAAAAGCTGAATCAGGAAGAAGAGCGGAAGCAAATAACGCTGGATATCAGACAGGTTTACCGCAACCTGCAAAACCTGGTCAACCAGATTGAAATTGCCGCCCAGAACGAAAAAAATGCCAACCTGACTTACGAAATCAACCTCGAACGCTATGCCAATGGCGACCTCACCAGCATGGATCTGAACTTGTTCCAGAACCAACTGTCAACCAAAAAGATGTCATACGCCCAAACCCTGATTGATTATAAAATCGAACTGCTGAACCTGAAAATACAGTCACTTTACGATTTCGAAAAAAACGAAGCTATTGTTCCTGAAAACATCATCCAAAAGAAAAAATAAAAACACGACCTGATATGAAATCCATTCATCAATTTATTGCTTTGATTGCCTTGATCGGGGCAACTGCAGCCTGTAACAATCAACCGGCCAATACAGCCACCGAACTGGCAGTTCCGGTTTCGGTAACCGACATCAAACCCGGTTCGATTGAAAAGATAATCAATACTACCGGAACACTCAATGCCACAAAGAAAACGGTGGTCAGTACCGAAATGTCCGGAAAATACAAACTACTGGTCAACCCCCGGACCGGGCGCCCGTTTGCATTGGGCGATCTGGTGGAAAACGGGCAGGTCATTGTCCGGCTTGAAGATGCCGAATATGTCAACGGAATCGGACTCGAAAGCAAAAGGCTGAACCTGGAGATTTCGGAGCAAAATATGAAAAAGCAACAATCACTTTTCGAGAAAGGAGGAGTTACCCAACTCGATTTCCGCAATTCGGAAGTAAGTTATACCAATGCCAAAGACGCTTTTGAACGGGCCAACCTTCAACTGGCCAAAATGAACGTAAAAGCACCTTTCAAAGGCGTAATTACCGATCTGCCGGCCATTACCAACCAAACCCAGGTTGCTGCCGGAACAGCCGTAGTCAGCCTGATGGATTACAGTACCATGACCGTAGAAGTTAATCTTCCGGAGAAATACATCACCGATGTGGCGATCGATCAGCTCGTACGCATCATGAATTATACCCTTCCGAACGACACGTTGCAGGGCAATGTAAAAGAACTCTCGCCGGCCATCAGCACCGAAACCCGAACGTTTAAAGGCATAATTCAGGTCGCCAACCCCGATCTGAAACTTCGCCCCGGAATGTTTGCCAAAGCCGACATTGTTTTAGCCCGCCATGACAGCGTAATCGTGATTCCGAAAGACATCATTATTTCGGGACAACGCGGCAAATCAGTCTTCGTTGTCGAAAACGGAACGGCCAACGAAAAACGCATCACGATTGGCTACGAAAATCAGAATGAAGCCGAAATCACTTCCGGCCTAAAAGTGAACGATCGCCTGGTAATTAAAGGCTTCGAGACATTGAAAAACCGCTCGAAGGTTAAAATTGTGAAGTAGTAAAATATTACGAGTTACGGGTTACGGGATTCAGGGAATTGCCTGCAATATGCAGGCCCGTATCACGCAACTTGTAACACGCAACCCGTAACAAAAAAAGAATGAAAAAACTAACACAATTTGCTGTCAACTACCCGGTAACCATTCTGATGATGGTGCTTGCCGTTGTGCTGTTGGGATACATTTCCTTCGACAAGTTAGGCATCGATCTGTTTCCGGAGATAAACAATCCGCGTTTGTTTATCGAACTCAAGTCGGGCGAACGTCCTCCGGAAGAAATGGAAAAACAGTTTGTTGAAAACCTCGAAGCCCTCGCCATCCGCCAGTCAGACGTGATACAGGTCTCATCAGTTTCGAAAGTCGGAACGGCCCAGATTACCGTAGAATATGCCTGGACGAAAGACATGGACGAAGCGTTTCTTGACCTTCAGAAAGCAGCCAGTACATTTGCCCAAAACCGGGACCTCGACGAGATTAACATCACCCAACACGACCCGAACACCACTCCGATTATGGTGGTAGCCCTTTCGCACGAGAGTATTACCGACATGAACGAACTCCGGAAAGTAGCCGAAAACTACATCCGGAACGAATTGGTAAGGCTGGAGGGTGTGGCAGAAGTGGAAGTTTCGGGAGCTGAAGAAAATGAAGTTCTGATAGAAACCGATCAGTATATGCTCGATGCGTTCGGGCTTACACTCGACGAACTGAACACCCGCATCCAGAACTTTAACCAAAGTATTTCCGGCGGATCGATCACCGAAATGGGAATGAAATATGTGGTGAAAGGAGTCAGTTTACTGACCGACCTGAGCGACTTTGAGAATACGATTGTCGGCTACAAAGCAATCACTACCGAAGACCAGCAGGCCGAAAAAGCACCTATTTACCTGCGCGAAGTGGCCAAAATCAGTTTTGCCAACAAGGACCCGGAAAATATTGTCCGGATGGATGGCATTCGCTGCCTGGGTTTATCGATATACAAAGAAACCCGTTTTAACACAGTGAAGGCTGTTGAAGACATCACAAAAACTTTGGGCAACATGGAAAAAGCCTTGCCAGGCTATCAGCTGAAAGTGGTTTCCAACCAAGGCACCTTCATCAACAATGCCATCAAAGAAGTGGAAGACACCGCCCTGATGGGAATCGTTCTGGCTGTAATTGTGCTGTTTGTTTTCCTGCGCCGCATCGGAACAACACTGATTGTAAGTTTAGCTATGCCTATTTCCATCATTGCCACCTTCAACCTGATGTACTTCAACAACCTCAGCCTGAACATCATGACACTTGGCGGACTGGCTCTGGGAGCCGGTATGCTGGTAGACAACGCCATTGTGGTCATGGAAAACATTTTCCGTTTGCGCGAAAGCGGCCTTTCGGTCAAAGACGCCGCCATCCAGGGAACTTCGCAGGTCAGCGGCGCCATCACCTCATCAACTCTGACGACTATTGTCGTTTTCCTGCCTATTGTTTATCTGCACGGGGCATCGGGCGAGTTGTTCCGCGACCAGGCCTGGACAATCACTTTTTCGTTGCTTTCATCCCTGGTTGTGGCTTTCCTGCTTATCCCGATGATGTTCGACCGTTTTTATAAAAACAGTAAAAAACCAGCGGTACGGAAATCACTTGAAATACGAGGCTACGGCAAATTTTTGGGTCGTATCCTCCGGTACAAATGGGCCGTAATTATTGCCACTGCTGTGCTGATGGGACTCTCGGTTTTAATATTTCCATTCATCGGAACCGAATTTATGCCCAAATCAGAAACCCGGCAATTTACCCTTGAACTGAAAATGCAGGAAGGCACGCGGCTTCAGCGCACAACGGCGGCCGTCGGGAATATGGAAAACATTATCCGCGAAGTATTGGGCGATCAGCTGGAAACTTTATACAGTCAGATCGGACCGTCAACCGGGATGCTCAACAGTCAGGACGCGCTGTTCCAGGGAGAAAATACGGCAAGTATCAAAATCATCCTGAACCCTGATGCCACTGCCGGATCAGCTTCGGCCATCCAATCCATTTCACAGGCCTTGGGCGAAATGCCCGATCTGGAACTGAAATTTGTTCAGGATGAAACGGCCTTGGGCGGATTAATGGGTAGCGATGAAGCGCCGCTGGTCGTTGAAATTCAGGGTGAAGATCTGGAGGTCATCGAAGAATTATCGAATCAGGTGAAAACAGCCATTCAGGCCATTCCCGAACTGTATAACCTCGAAGCGTCAATGGAAGGCGGATCTCCGGAAGTGGAGATTATGGTCGACCGTTTGCGTGCCGGAATTTTTAACATCAGCGTGGCTAATGTGGTCACCCAGATTCAGGATCAGCTGGCCGGAAAAAAAGCCGGAACAGTAGAAAAAGGCGGCGAAATGCAGGATATAACACTTCGCTTGCCCGACAAAGGACTGGCCGACTTATCGGATATGGTGGTTAAAAACGGCACACAGGTGATCCGCATCAACGAAATTGCCGACATCCGCGAAGGTACATCGCCCAAAGAAATTTTCCGGAGAAATCAGACCCGGATTGGCAAAATAACAGCCTATATGAACAAAGATATCGCCCTGGACAAAATGGTCACCAAGGTGAATCAAGCCATTGCAGGCATCAGCCTTCCGCCCGACTATAAAATTAAAATAACCGGAGAAGAAGAAAAACGCAAAGAATCGATGGATGCACTCAGCTTTGCCATGGTCTTATCGATCATCCTGGTATTTATGGTGCTGGCTTCGCAATTCGAGTCGCTGCTGCACCCCTTCACCATTTTGCTGACCATTCCCGTGGCTGTTGTTGGTTCCATCCTGATCTTTTTCATTCTGGGGCAAACGCTCAACATCATGGCAGTCATCGGCATCATCATGCTGGTAGGTATTGCGGTGAACAACTCCATTTTGCTGGTCGACCGGATTTTACAGCTTCAGAAAGACGGGATGCCGCGCCACGAAGCCATTCAGCAAGCCGGACAGCAACGAATCCGGCCAATCTTGATGACTACGCTGACCACTATCCTGGCATTGCTGCCACTCACTTTCGGTTTCGGAGAGAGCGCTTCGCTTCGTGCCCCGATGGCTCTGGCAGTAATCGGCGGATTAACCACCTCAGTCCTGATGTCGTTAATCGTGATTCCGTGTGTATTTGATGTGTTCGATGCTGTAAAAGACCGGTTCAGAAAAGTCAATATGGATGAAACCACATAACATACCCGGAAACAAGAACCCAAAGAAAACGGCGAAACCTTATGTGTCGGTGTGGTAAAAAAATATACTTATGAAATTCATCATACAACGAAAAGTACTGATCAGCATGTTGTTCCTCGGACTGACCGTTCTGGGTTACGTCTCGTACAAACAACTGCCGGTTGAACTGCTGCCCAATGCCGAACTTCCTTTTCTGTTTGTTCAGGCCGGCGCCACCACCGAAATGGCGCCTGAATACATGGAAAATCAGGTGGTCGTTCCGCTTGAAGGAGCTATCGGAACGCTCGAAGGCATCGAATCGATCGAATCAAACGTCAATTCGCGGCAGGCATCCATTGTGGTATACTACAATAAAAATGTCAACTTCAAATATGCCTACCTGAAACTTCAGGAAAAGATCAACGAAATACAATCCTCGATGCCCGAGAATGTGCGGGTGAATGTTGCTAAAGTTGATCTGAAGCAGATGAACAGCCAGTTTATGGAGCTGCAGGCCCGCGGCGAAGGCGGAATTGACCGGGTACGAACGATCGTCGACCAGGACATCAAACCCGATCTGGAAAACATTGACGGCATTGCGGCGGTGAATGTGTATGGCGGAAAACAAAAATCGATTGAGGTAATTCTGGATACCAAAGCCTGCGAAGCCTACAACATTACCCCCGGAAAAATCCGGACGGTACTTTCGCAAAACTCACGCACACGCACTTATGTGGGCAACCTGAAGGAAAAAACAGTTCAGTACTTTGTACATGTAACAGCCGAGTATACCAAAGTTGAAGACCTTGAAAACCTGGTCGTAGCTGCCGGTCCTGTTCTCCTGAAAGATGTGGCTGAAGTGCGTTTCGGCGTAAAGGAAGAAACCTCGTTCAGCCGCGTGAATGGCAAAGATGCCGTGACCATTTTGCTGGTCAACGATTCGCAGGCCAACATGATTGAGCTTTCGCAGGCTACGCGTAAGGCGGTAACTACCCTGAACGAAAAGATGGCCGCCAGGGAAATCGAGATCGCTGAAATCAGCAACTCGGCCGACCAAATGGAAAAAAACATCAACCAGATTATGGAACTGGCACTGCTGGGAGGCATTATGGCCATCTTCGTCCTTTGGATTTTCCTGAAAAACCTTCGCATTGTATCGTTCATCGCACTGGCTATCCCGATTTCCATCTTCACCTCTTTCAACCTCTTTTACGCTTTCGGGATCACCATTAACAGCCTCACACTGGTTGGTATGGCTCTTGCCATCGGGATGCTGCTCGACAATAGCGTAGTCGTTCTCGAAAACATCTACCGCCTTGCCGGGAAAGGATATTCGCCCCTGCAAGCCGTTACTCAGGGAACAACAGAGGTATGGCGTTCGATTATGGCTGCCACGCTGACAACAATAACCGTATTCCTTCCGTTCCTGTTTTCTTCAAATTTTATGGTCGAAATGCTTGGTTTCAACGTAGGTATTTCCATCATTTCCACCTTGGTCGTTTCGCTGGCAGTGGCTTTACTGTTGGTTCCGATGGCATCTTACGCCCTGCTCAGAAGACAGGTTGCCAAAAATATTTTTTACGAAAAAGTAACGACCAACTCCCGGATGGTACAGGTTTACCTGGTCCTCCTGAAATCGTGCATGCGCAATCCGGCAGGTACTGTTATCGGCGGGATTGTCATGTTCTTCCTGATCATTTTCATCAGCCTGGCGGTAAGCATCAGCTCGTTGCAGGAAGTTGAGAACAAGGAAATCCGCCTGTACGTCACTATGCCGTCAGGCTCATCGCTCGAAAGTACCGACCAGACCGTCCAGGAGATTGAAAAAAAGCTGGAGGATCTGGCTGAAAAACAGGACGTCATCAGCAAAATTGAAGAGGAAGAAGCTGTTGTTACCATTAAACTGAAAGACGATTTTGAGAAGATTGCCGACCGCACTTTCGCGGTGATCAAAAATGACATTAACAACCGGACCAACGGCATCAAAGCATCATCGATTTCATTTGAACAGACACGGAGTACCCGCAGTTTTCAGGGAGGAAGCCGAAACATGGGCGCCAGTTTCCAGAAAATGATGGGAATAGGTACCAATGAAGAAAAAATAACGCTCAAAGGTCAGGATTTTAAACAGCTTCAATCCGTAGGCGAAGACCTGAAATATTTTATCGATCAGCTCGAATCAGTACAGTCGGTAAACCTGAACATTTCGGATAACCGCCCCGAAGTTCACCTGTATTTTAATCCCTTGCTGATGACCGAATACAACATTTCGCTCAACAATGTCTTGTCCGAAATCAATTCGTTTTCGAAGGAAATATCGACTAACATTCAGTTCAAGCAAGGTGTTGATGAATATGAAATTATCATTACTCAAAAAGAACCGGAAGAAGGAGCAGAAGAAGAGGATAAAGACCGCAGCATGGAGGAACTCAAACGGCTCCAGGTGAACGATGCCCAGGGCGGTGTTCATGACCTTCAGGACTTTACCAACATTGTTTATGCCAGCGGAATTTCAGGAATAAACCGTATCAATCAGGAAAAGCAGATTGATGTAAATTACCGCTTTGTCAGAGAAGCCGCCAGTTCCAAAGAACTGCTTGCCGCTTACCGCTATGAAATTGATGAACTGGTTGCCAATTATAACCTGCCATCGGGCGTTGCTGCCGAGGTGGTCCACGAAGAAACCGACTTCTCGGAATTCTATTTTATGATCGGAGCAGCCATTCTCCTGATATTTATGATCATGGCTTCGGTCTTCGAGTCAGTAGCCACACCGTTTGTGCTGCTCTTCTCCATTCCTCTGGCCGCCATTGGCTCGCTTCTGGCGCTGATCGTCACCAACAACAGCTTGCTCAATGCCAATACACTTACCGGCTTCCTGATACTGATCGGGGTGGTGGTCAACAACGGAATTATCCTGATTGACTACACCAACATTCTGCGCAAACGCGGATTCCGGCGCTCGCGTGCCTTGATGACGGCAGGCTTGTCCCGCGTACGCCCGATTCTGATTACGGCCATAACCACCATCGTCGGAATGCTCCCGCTGGCTATGGGCGATGCCGAATATGTAAGCGCCATCGGTGCACCGTTTGCCATCGTCGTTATCGGCGGATTGGCCCTGAGCACCCTGCTCACCCTGGTATTTATCCCGACTTTCTACTCCGGACTCGAAAATGCCATCCTGTGGTTCAAAGAGCAAACGCTCCGCATCCGCATAACCATGATGGTATTGATGGCCGTTTCGTTTGTTCTCATTTACTTCAACGTTGACTCCGGATTGTGGCAGATGCTCGACCTGATCATTGCCGTCATTCTGATTCCGGGCTCCACCTG
>JAEUSS010000421.1 GCA_016788685.1 Prolixibacteraceae bacterium
GCTCATGCGTGAGCTACGAAAAATTTTCGATGGAGGTTTTTAAACCATCAGACTTTAATCTTCCGCCTGATATGCGAAAAATAACGCTTGTTTCGCGTAACCTGAAGTACGAAAATGATACGCTGCAGGATTACCAGACAAAAAATTACCGGCTGGCCAAAAATAAAATCAGATTTAACGCCGACAGCCTGGCCATCAACATACTGATGGACACGCTCTCGGCCAAACTTCGGGCACAAACCCGGTTCGACGATATCCATATCCTGCCGGTCAATACATTTCCTGAAATGCGGGTAAAAGAAGTCGGACCCGGAAAGCGCGACTGGTATAAAGACATTTCTGAAAAAACAGAGGCTGACGGGCTGATCCTGCTCGATATGTTCTCGTGTTTCTACAGCCAGTTTAATGATCAGAATTACAACCCGATGGCCAATGTGGTCACCTCCAACATCTGGTCGGTTTACGATGCCCGGAAGCAAAAGATCATCGACCGTTATGTGCAGATTGATACCATATACTGGGATGGGAAAGATGAAAACGAACGATACTCCAAATTACGGATTCCGGCGAAAAAAGAGGCAATCAGCCTGGCTGCCGGCGTTATCGGACAGAACTATTCGAAACATTTGTTGCCGGCCTGGACAATGGTTTACCGCGATATTATGTCAGGCAGCAAACCTGAATTGAAAAATGCGGCCCGGCTGGCTGGCAAAAACAACTGGGACGAGGCTTCGGCCATCTGGCAGAGCTTTGCCGACAGCAAAAATAAACGCGACAAAACAATTGCCCTTTACAACCTGGCTCTGGCCAGCGAAATGAACGGAGATGTTGATAAAGCCATCCAGTTAACCGATCAGGCCGCCGCCGCGAGTTCGGGTGCATTTATGGGAACTGAAAATGAAGCCGTCAGAAAATATTCGGTGATATTGCACAGGCGAAAAATGGAAATCAGTAAATTGGAAGCCCAGCATGAACCTCGCTAGAACTTTCGTCCCCCTTTTTCTGCTCTGCATGAGCCTCAGTTCTTGCCTGATGACGGATAATATCCGGACCACCCGGATTGAAATCATGAGACCCGGTGCCTTTATTTTTCC
The DNA here is from genome assembly GCA_016788685.1 of Prolixibacteraceae bacterium. Taxonomy (GTDB): domain Bacteria; phylum Bacteroidota; class Bacteroidia; order Bacteroidales; family Prolixibacteraceae; genus Aquipluma. The sequence goes on from JAEUSS010000421.1 coordinate 1,095, forward strand.
TGAAAATCTGGACACCGTAGCTATCATCAACCGGAATCTATTCAGGGTAGATACCTGTGTTTTTAAGTTTTTCGACGGAACCGGAGCCGAAACTGACACCACAATTAATAATGAAAAATTCCTGAAGACCAGCACCGATGCCTTGTCTGATTTTTGGGAAAAAGAAGGGTATTTCAGGAAAGTAATCAACTACCACGACAGTCTGAACTGTATATGGACTGACTCTCAGCTACTAAGCCGCCCTGGCGAAATATATAAAAAAACGCAATCGGACGTTTGCATTTTTCTGGATTTCATCAGATTCTCGGAGAATTCAATCTACAAAAATCTGCGATTTCTCCAGACCACAGCCCAAGTTGCCTGGACTATCGCGTTCAAATCCGACACCACTTCATACATTTATAATCAGGTGGATACCCTGGTTTATGATGGATTAGATTTTCCGGAATATTTTGCCGGAGGACGAGTAAAAACAGAATTAATTCTGAATAATGCTTCGGAATATCTGGCCCGTAGTTTCGGGGCCAAAATCATACCCAGCTGGATTCCGGCCGAACGTCTCTATTACCAGTCGAATAACCCGAATATGCTGGCAGCCGAAAAAATGGCCAAGGATAACGATTGGCTGAAAGCAGCTGAAATCTGGAAAAAGGAAACCAAGAACAAAAACCGGAAGATTGCCGCTAAAGCTTGTTATAACATGGCACTGGCCTGCGAAATGGAAGGAAAATATGATTTTGCAATCGACTGGCTGGTTAAATCATATTCGGAAGAAATCGCAAACAGCGAAGCACATAAGAAAAACTGTCAGCAGTACATTAATGTGCTGGCTTTGCGCAAGAAAGAAATTGAACGACTCAGCAAGCAGGTCCGAAATTTGTGAATCAACTTCACTTCATTAAGTTCTGCACCATGCTTTTTTCCCGAATCGATCCGGTGGAAAAATAGAAACCCTGAAATCATTGGTTAAACTAATGATTTCAGGGTTTGCAACAAGCAGTAAAGAGGTTCTATTTTTTACCAGCCCCTGTTTTATTCTGGTAATACACAGGTCCGCGCTTTACGGCCAGTACAATCAGAATAATTCCGGTAAGAACAAACGGAATACTCAACCATTGCCCCATATTCAGGCTCATGGTTGCTTCGAAAGCTTCCTGGTCTTCCTTGATAAATTCAATCAGGAAGCGGGCTGTAAACACCATAATAAAGAATACTCCAACCAGCATCCCCTGATAATCTTTTGCCTTTGTTTTCCAGTACATATACAACAACGTACCGAAAGTTATCAGGTAACTCAACGATTCGTATATCTGTGTCGGGTGTTTTGCCACGGTTTCGTGGTTCCGTTCAAAGATGAATCCCCATGGCAAAGAGGTCTGCATGCCGTAAATTTCCGAATTCATCAGGTTTCCAAAACGGATCAAGGCTCCCACCAAAATACTGGGTACCACAATACGGTCGAGAATCCATACTATGGAACGCTTTGAGACCTTTTTGCTCCAGATAAACATAGCAATGATAATCCCGATTACGCCGCCGTGACTGGCTAATCCGCCCTGCCAAACATATAGAATTTCAACCGGGTGCTGCGAATAATGCTCCCATCCGTAAAAAAGAACATGCCCCAGACGAGCACCCACAATGGTAGCTACAACCAGGTAAATGAACAGACTCTCGAGCCATTTCAGGTCCACATTCTCGCGTTTAAACATTTTTTCAACGTGGTTGTACCCGAACAGAAATCCGAGGGCAAACATCAGTCCGTACCAACGAACATGAATGGGGCCCAACGAGAAAATTTCAGGGCTGACGTTCCAGTGAATGAATGAAAGAATATCCATATTATCGGTTGTTTTTATTTCGTTTGTTACTTCGGGAATGAAAAATCGAATAAAAAACTCAGAAACAACTTAGCGTTGTTTCTGAGTTTTTAGCCGATGCTTGCGCTTAGTCGGCCAGATCTTTGCCGTGGCACGACTTGAATTTTTTGCCGCTTCCGCAGGGGCAAGGATCGTTTCGTCCTACCCTTTTTTCAACCCGGATCGGCTGAACATGCTGTGGTTCGCGGGGCGCTTCAGGACGATTCTGACTTGAACCTCCCGTCACATCTGATTTTGATGCTGACAATTTACTCATATCGAGCCCTCTGCGTTCATGACCTTCGCGTACCTGCTGCGGTTCGGTAATCGGGATGTGTCCTTTAGCCAGGGTCGAAACAATCTGTTTATTCACCTTCATAATCATCACTTTAAACAAATTGAACGACTCAAATTTATAGATGAGCAACGGATCTTTCTGTTCGTAAGTAGCATTCTGAACTGATTGTTTCAGGTCGTCCATCTCGCGGAGCTGTTCTTTCCAGGCTTCGTCAATAGTATTCAGAACAGTTTGCTTCTGGTACGATTTCACCAGTTCTTTTCCCTGATTTTTATAGGCTTTTTCCAGGTTAGTTATGATCTGGAAGATGTGAATTCCGTCTGAAATCGGCACAACAATATTCTGATACAGGTGCGACTTTTGCTCATATACATCGCGGATCACCGGATAAGCTTGTTTACCGATTGCTTCC
>JAEUSS010000451.1 GCA_016788685.1 Prolixibacteraceae bacterium
ATTACGGTCGCATTCCCTTGGATACCATATTTACGCTGAGCCCCTTTTACACTGAGATGACCTCGTTCTACTTCATGAACTACGCCAAGTTTGAAGGACATCGAATAATCCTTCTGACTGCGCTTAATGTACTCTTTAACACTGTCTTCTTTCATAGTGTTACTTTTTGTGTAACGCTATTTCAGGACCAGACATTTGCAAGAAAAAAGGAGGTCTTTTCAGAACCTCCCTCTTAAATAACCCCTAAAATTAACCCCTAAAAAAAAGTGCTTTAACAATGTGCGAGGCCATTTGCGGGTTTTCTTTCAACCTTCGGGTTGAATACCCAAACCAGTCTTTCCCAAATGGCACATAAACACGCATTTTATATCCTTGTTTCGCAATGCTGCTACGCAGTTCCGGAGTAACTCCGTAGAGCATCTGAAATTCATACTTCGACTTGTCAATGTTTTTTTCTTTGATGATTTCCCGGGCTTTGTCAACCAGGTATCTGTCGTGTGTGGCAATCCCGACATACATGTTGTGGTCGAGCATAAATCTCAAGTCATCGAGATAATGTTCGCGAACTTCTTCAAAGGCTTTAAAGGCGATGTGCTTGGGTTCAATGTATATTCCTTTACAAAGCCTGAAGTTCAGCGGTGTTCCGTTGGTATGTACATCGGCAAGTGCCGTCAGATCGTTTTTTGTCCGGCGCAAATAAGCCTGGACAACCAATCCGACGTTGGCAGGATATTTCTGCTGGAGCTTTTTATACATTTCGAGCTCCGTGTCGACACATTGAGAATCTTCCATGTCGATGCGGATGAACGAATTCATCGCCGCTGCTTTTTTTATTACCGCTTCAATATTGGCGTAGCAAATATCTTTGTCGATAAGTAATCCGAACATGGTCGGTTTTACCGAAAAATTGCCAACGATCCCTTCAGATATAAATCGATCGATAATTGTTATGTATTTGTCGCGGTTTTCTTCGGCCTGCTCAATCGTCGAAATGAACTCGCCAAGCAGGTCGACTGTGACTTCTATACCCTGAGCATTCAGTTCCCGGCAGGCTTTTAAGCCGTCTTCAATGGTTTCTCCGGCAATATACCGTTTGGAGAAAATCCAAATCAGTTTCTTGGGCATATACGGGAGAGCATTTGCAAGTAGTTTGTTAAGCATTTTTAAGGTTTCAGATCAGTTTGTTTTAAAGTAAAAATACTTCAGGAGGGAGGGTTGATTCAATGACGTTTATCAAGGTCGGTTTATGATTTTGCGCAGCTTTTATTCGGATTTTTATTCAATGCGCTGAATCTGCTCGGGTTCCGAAAATTTATCCGATTAAAGGGTGGATAGTGACAATAAATTTTTATTTTTGGCAAAATTTTATTGAACAGAGTATATGAAAAATACATCATTAGTACTAATTGTTGTTTTGTTTGTAGCTGTTGCAGGACTTTATATTCTGCATTTTATTGGGAATAAATCGAATGGTTCCGGAATAGATGGTAGTAATGATGGAGGGGCTTCTTCGGAGTTGAAAATTGCTTACATTAAAGTTGACTCGTTGGTGGTTAACTACGACTTCGCCCAGGAAATGCACGACGGCTTCACCAAGCAACAGGAAGCATTTACAAAAGAATACAGCGAAAAACGCTCTCGGTTCGAATCGCAGGCAGCAGCTTTCCAGGAGAAAGTTCAGCGTGGCGGATTCCTGTCGCAGGAACGTGCCATGCAGGAACGTGACCGTTTGGTGGGCGAAGAACAGCAAATTGGTAAACTCGATCAGGAATTGTCGACAAAACTGGCTCAGATGCAGGCCGATAACAACAAGCAGCTTCTGGATAGCGTAATGAATTATCTGAAATTATACAACAAGGATAAAAAATACAGTTATATTTTAAACGCCGCTGAAGTTTTGATCGGCGATGAGTCGAGCAACATAACCAAAGAGGTGTTGACCGGACTGAATGCCCGGTATGCGAAGACAAAACTGAAATAGAAAACATGTAATCATGATATGAAAAATCCGAAGTCATTCGGATTTTTTTATTTCATGCCATCTGTAAATTAGTCGTCAATGTTTGCTGACCGGTATATTCAAAAAAATGCTGTTTACCCTGCTTTTATTGACGCAGGGGTTTCTTCGTTGCTTTCGGTGATTGTGATGATTCCGTGTTTGAATGAGCCTGAAATCATCCAAACACTTGAATCGCTTTGGAGTGCCGATCCGGTTGATGCGCACTGCGAAGTAATTGTTGCGGTAAACAACTCCGAAAACAGTACCGCTGCAGTTAAGGAGTTTAACCGGGCAACCTGGCGGCGCTTATTGGATTGGAACTAGAAGAACGATCGTCCGAATCTGATTTTGCACCCGATTTATGCTCCCGCAGTGAACGCGAAACATGCAGGTGCCGGAATGGCCCGTAAAATTGGCTTGGATGAGGCTGTTCGCCGTTTCAATGCCATTAACCGGCCGGACGGGCTGATCATCTCGCTCGATGCCGACTGTCTGGTATCACCCAATTATTTGCAAAGAACCGAACAGGTCTTTTCCGGAGATAAATCATGTTTTGCTGCAACACTCAATTTCAGGCATCGGTTTGACGAAACGGCCGATCCGAAATTGCAGCAGGGAATCCGGCTTTACGAGGATTATCTGCATTACTACAAAATGGCGCTCGACTTTGCCGGGTTTCCCAATTCGATCTATACGATAGGTTCGGCATTTGCAGTCAGAGCTGAGGCTTACGTCAAACAGGGAGGTATGAACCGGCGGCAAGCGGGAGAGGACTTTTATTTCCTGAATAAGCTGACTAATCTGGGAGTAATTACCGAAATAGCGGATGTTTTTGTTTACCCTTCAGCACGGGTTTCCGATCGGGTCCCTTTCGGGACTGGCGCCGCAATGACCAAATGGATGAACGAAGATGGTGATTTGACATTGACGTACAATTTTGCAGCGTTCCTTGATCTCAAAATGCTGTTCGGTCAAGTCGATTCGTTGTTTCGGATAAGTACTGAAAAATACAATGAACTGCAGCT
>JAEUSS010000490.1 GCA_016788685.1 Prolixibacteraceae bacterium
CAGCCGCTCAAAATCGGCGTATTCTAATCTGATCAATTCGGTATGAGATCCGGCGTTGAACGCAATTTCTTTGTTCGTGACCAGCTGTTCGGCAACGTAAACATCCATACCGTAAAGATTGCCAAAAGGAGGCATTGCGCCTACCTCACAATCGGGGAAAAGGTCCTTAAACTCAGGCTCGGTAGCCAATGTCACACTTTTGGTCCCGAAAATTTTTCGCAAACTTTCAAAATCAATGTGATAGGATGCCGGCAACACAGCCATTGCCATCCGGCCATCAATTTTAATCATGACCGTTTTCGCAAACTCTTTTCCTGAAACATGAGCTGATGCCGCAATATCCTGAGACGTAAAAGCGCTGGAATGACTAATTGTCAAATATTTGACATTCGCATCATCAAGATAGGCTTTAAGTTTTTTAACTGGCATGAGGTTGTTTTTAATGGTTAAACAAGTACACCTAAAATATAGTCAGGAGAGAATTAAGTGCGGTTCATTGTTCCCGGAATTGTACACCAGTTCGGATCAGAATGTTTCAAAAAACAAGTACAAAAAAGTCTCAGTTCCCTCTCAGAAATAAAGGGAATTGAGACTTCTCAATCGTAGAATCCAATGCAGTAAATCAGCCTATTCGAGTAGCAAATTTTTATTCTTGGGGTATTTCACCGAATAATTCAGCTCAAATTCCTTCTTATTTTTGGGCTCGAGCGAAAACTCCCATTTAATTTCACCCGTTTCGGTATTGTGTCTGGCTCCCGAAATCTGTTACACCGCAACTTCAATTTCCTCAAGCGTTGAAACCGGTACCTGATCAAGCAAAATCATATTAATCGACTGATTCTTATTGTTTTTGACCGCTATTTCCCACGATCTGGTTTCTTCTTTTTTATTCCCGATGAATTGTTTGGTCGTAGAATGTCAAATTATATACAATAGCCTTTTTGTTCTGAATATCAAAAAATAAAAAATCTCAACTCCTTTCGGCACTGAAAAGAGTTGAGATTTCCTGATTTAGTCTCCGGACTCAGATTCCGGAGAACGGTTTTCCTAGCGGTTTTCTTCAGCAAACTGACGTCCGCGGCGCAAAGCTTCGAGGTTCATATTTACCACATCTTCACCCTTGCGTTCAAAAATAGTGCGGATACCTTCCTCTATTTTCGAAAACTCGATGTCGATAAACGGAGAAGCAGCACCCAGCATTACCATGTTCGATGCACGTGTACTGCCAACTTCTTTGGCAATGGTATCGGCATCAATAGCAATGTAGCGCGGTAATTTGTGGATTTCTTCCATTACCTTTTCAATCTCCGGATAATTCGGAATATTAACAAATGGGGTAATGTTGGTAACCAGATAACCTGTTTCGGATAAATACGGAAGGTAGCGAAGCGATTCCATCGGTTCAACCGAAAGAATCAGATCAGCCGAACCGCCGGGAATTAAATCCGAAGAAATGGGCTGGTCGGAAATGCGCATGTGCGAATATACTGCCCCGCCACGCTGGCTCATTCCGTGTGTTTCTGCTTGTTTGATGAGCAGGTTGTCTGCCAGTGCGGCTTCACCCAATGCGGTAGCGATAGATAAGATTCCTTGTCCTCCAACGCCTGCCAATATAATGTCTGCTTTCATACTAAAATAAGTTTCAAATTTCAAACTCCATGTTACGGATTCTGTATTGCTGCCGGTTCCGGTTATTTCTTGTTCCTCTTCCGGCTGGCAGCCCGCTGAATACATTCGCGGCGGGGAATGATGACGGAAATGCCCTCGTAGGCAAATTCTTCGCGGAACAAGCGCACCATTTCGTCGTGATTCTTTTTCAGCGGAACGATGGTGTGAATGTGCGCCGGATCAACACCTACACCGATGCAAATCGACTCAATTTTCCCGTATGCCGAAGAATCCTGTCCTCCGGTCATGGAAACAGACTCGTTATCTGAAATCACAATGGTGATGCTTGATTTTTCGTTCACCGCGTCCAGCAATCCTGTAATTCCGGAGTGTGTGAAAGTTGAATCGCCAATCATGGCTACCGCGGGAATCAACCCTGCATCGGCTGCGCCTTTGGCCATGGTAATGGAAGCGCCCATATCAACGCACGAATAAATGGTTTCGTACGGAGGCAAAGCGCCCAGCGTGTAACAACCAATATCCGAAAATACACGGCCTTGTGAATAATCAGCCAAGGCTTCATTCATGGCCAGGTAAGCATCCTGATGGCCGCACCCGGAGCACAAAGCCGGCGGACGGTTGGCAACCACTTCGGGGATTAAAAAACCTTCAAACAGCTCTTTCCCCAGTGCTTTGGCAACCAAATCCGGATTGAGTTCGCCGTCGCGCGGCAAAGTCCCGTCCAACCTGCCTTTAATCGGTGTTCCCTTGGCAAAAAATCCTTTCAGCATTTCTTCCACCATCGGGGCGCCCTCTT
>JAEUSS010000533.1 GCA_016788685.1 Prolixibacteraceae bacterium
TAACGTAAAGAATTTACTGGAAATCAAATGTCTTTATTTTTTACCCAATCAGGCAATTTTTGAAAAATGCAGAAGAGGATTTGTTTTCTTCAGGATGTTTTAGCCCTTTGTATAGGGTTGAATGGGTAAAACGTGGGAAAATTAAATATTTTGATCGATGAGAGAAATTGAAGAAACCCAGGATTGGGGAACGCAAAATGCAAATGGGGGTTATGATGCCGATAGTATTCAGGTACTCGAAGGGTTAGAGGCAGTTCGTAAACGCCCTGCCATGTATATTGGTGATGTGAATGAAAAAGGTTTGCATCACCTGGTTTACGAGGTGGTTGATAACTCGATTGACGAAGCGCTGGCCGGTTATTGCAAAAATATTGATGTTTTTATTAACGAAGATAATTCGGTATCAGTTGTCGACGATGGGCGCGGTATTCCAACCGAAATCCATACCAAAGAAAACCGGTCGGCACTGGAAGTGGTTATGACCGTTTTGCATGCCGGAGGTAAATTCGACAAAGGAAGCTACAAAGTTTCCGGAGGGTTGCATGGGGTAGGGGTTTCCTGTGTGAATGCGCTTTCAATTCTGCTTACAGTTCAGGTTCACCGCGATGGAAAAATCTGGCAACAGGAGTACAGCAAGGGGAAACCACTCTATCCGGTCAAGGTGGTTGGAGAAACCGATCGTACAGGAACAACCGTAACCTTCAAGCCCGATGACTCGATCTTCCTTGTTACGGAATATAAATTCGAAACTTTGGCGGCCCGTTTACGTGAGTTAGCATTCCTGAATGCCGGATTGCAGCTGAATATTACGGATAAAAGGGTGAAGCTCGAATCAGGCGATCATCCGTACAAACATGACGAATTTTACTCAAAAGATGGATTGAAAGAATTTGTTGAGTATCTGGATAGCGCCCGCGAACGCCTTATCGATGAAGCTATTCATATTTCATCTGAGAAAGCGGGAGTGCCGGTGGAAATCGCTCTTCATTACAATACATCGTTCACCGAGAATATTCATTCGTATGTGAACAACATTAATACAATTGAAGGAGGTACTCACCTTACCGGATTTCGCCGTGGGTTGACCCGTACTTTGAAAGCCTATGCAGAAAGCAGCGGGATGCTTAGTAAAATGAAATTCGAGATCAGCGGTGATGACTTCCGCGAAGGTTTGACTGCCGTTGTTTCGGTAAAAGTGGCCGAACCTCAGTTTGAAGGCCAGACCAAGACTAAGCTCGGAAACTCGGAAATCAGTTTGCCGGTTGACCAGGCTGTAAGTGAAATGCTGGCCAATTATCTGGAAGAGAATCCCCGTGCAGCACGTGCAATTGTGAATAAAGTGATTCTGGCGGCGCAGGCCCGGCATGCGGCTCGCAAGGCCCGAGAGTTGGTGCAGCGTAAAAATGTACTTTCCGGAGCTGGTTTGCCTGGTAAACTTGCCGATTGTTCGGAAAAAGATGCTTCGATGTGCGAATTGTTCCTGGTGGAGGGGGATTCAGCAGGTGGTACGGCCAAACAAGGACGTAACCGGCATTTTCAGGCTATTTTGCCTCTGCGGGGTAAGATTCTGAACGTTGAAAAGGCCATGGCTCACCGGGTATACGATAACGATGAAATCAAGAATATTTACACTGCTCTTGGAATTACCATCGGAACCGATGATGATTCAAAAGCGATAAACCTCGAAAAGCTGAGGTACCATAAAGTGGTAATTATGACCGATGCCGACGTGGACGGTAGCCATATCGCCACGTTAATCATGACTTTCTTCTTCCGTTTCATGCATGAGCTGATTCAGCGCGGACATCTGTACATTGCAACGCCTCCGTTGTACTTGGTTAAGAAGGGAAAACGCGAAGAATATTGCTGGACAGAGCAGCAGCGTTTGCGCCTGATCGAAGAATGGGGTGAGGGAAAAGAGTCCGGAATTCATGTTCAGCGCTACAAAGGTCTTGGAGAAATGAACGCCGAGCAACTTTGGTCGACGACGATGAATCCGGAGTCGAGAACTTTGAGGCAGGTCACTATTGAGAATGCTGCAGAGGCCGATCATATTTTCAGTATGCTGATGGGCGATGAGGTTCCGCCACGGCGCCAGTTTATTGAAGATCACGCAGTTTATGCCAATATTGATGCTTAAAATATGCGAAAATCCCGGTGAGAACCGGGATTTTTTTATTTCTGTTTCATGAGTTGGGCAATTGCCCGGGATTTTTATTTTTGTGTCGGTATGTTTTGTACGTAGTGTAATTGTTGATTTTTATCTTTCTTGCTATGAATATCTGTGTTTTTTCTTCATCCAGCAATGCTATTGCTGATGTTTACGTTAGTGAGGCTGTCGATTTGGCAAAGCTGATCGGGCAGGCGAAGTTCTGCTTGGTTAACGGAGGGTCTAATGTTGGCCTGATGGATGTAATTACCCGGGAAGCTGGTAAGAACGGGGCTAAAACGATTGGTATTATTCCCGAAAAACTTCGCGACTTTAATCTGGCATCCGTTCATGCCCACGAAATAATTGTGTCGGGAGATATGATGGAACGAAAATTCAGAATGAGGGAATTGTCTGACGCTTTTATCGCTCTTGCCGGCGGGTTCGGGACACTCGAAGAAATTCTGGAAGTTATTACCTTGAAACAATTAAGTTATCACAACAAGCCTGTTGTTTTTATCAATACCAATGGTTTTTATGACGACCTTTTCAGACAGTTTGAAAAGTCGTATGAAGAAAAATTTGCAAAAGCCAATTACAGGAAGCTGTATTACATTGCTCAGAATGCGGAAGATGCCATGAATTATATTACCGGGTATAAGCCTGAAGAGCTTGAGAATAAATGGTTCGATGTTCCGGCGCGTTAATTTGCCTGAATGTGGAAGTGAAATATTGATCCTTTTCCGGGCTCCGATTCTACGTGGATTTTTCCGCCAAGCAATTCAATGAGGTTTTTCGAAATCGCCAGTCCGAGCCCGGTTCCGCCGAAGTTTATTTTGTGGTTTTGTTCAGCCTGCATAAATCTCTCAAAGATCGATGATTGTTGGTCGTATGGAATGCCGATTCCGGTGTCTGAAACGCTGAAGTGAATCAAATCGCCCTGCTTTTTTACGTCGAGCCAAACCGAGCCGGAATGGGTGAATTTTATGGCATTCCCAATCAGGTTGTCCAGAATTTGCTTCAGCCTGATTTCGTCAGTTAGAATTATTTCATCAATATCGACCTCATTGTTTATCCAGAAGCGGATATCCTTGTTTTTCTGGCTGGTTAACGTTTCGGTGTAGTGATTGCCTACTTCAATCAGGAAGTTATCCAGTCTGAACGGTTTTTTTCTGATAGAGAGCAGGTTCGCTTCAATCTTCGAAATGTCGATAATGTCATTGATCAGGTTGAGCAGCATGTCGCCGTTTTTCCGGATTAATTGGATAAACAGCAGCTTGTCTTCTTCATCCTGGGTATTGTCTTCCAGTAATTCCGAAAAGCCCAGGATGGCATTCATCGGGGTTCTGATCTCGTGCGACATGTTAGCCAAGAATGCCGATTTCAGGCGGTCTGCTTCGGTCGCTTTCTTTTGCTCTTCAATTAACTTTCGTTCAATTTCTTCCCGAAGAATGATCATTTTATTGGCCGCAATTCCTGCCCGTTTAAATTCATCAAAGTAAAATTCAGAAATGTTTATTTTGTTGAAACTGTTTTGCGACTGGTAGAAAAAATTGAAGAAACGCTCAAAGTCTGATCTGTATTTTTTGTTGAAATGGTAAATGATCAGGGCCTCCAGAATCAGGAGAAACACCAGAATCACCAGGATGGTGAGAATACTCTTGGTTTGATCTTTTCCCAATGCTTTTTGCTGGTTGCTTATGCTTTGGTGGATCTCGTCAAGATAAAATCCGGCACCGATAACCCAGTCGTACTCCGGAAACGACTTGACAAAGGAACACTTTTCTACAGGAATAGAGTCGTTCATCTTGACCCATTTGTAAGTGAAGAATCCTCCTTCGGGGTTACTTCGGGCGATTTGAATTTGCTGTCTGAAGACTTCCCGCTGTTGTGTCGTAAAACCTGAATGTAAATTTTCCGATCCTTTGTATATGTCTCCATTCATTACAATTGGAGTTCCGTCAGTTTGGTTTAAAAATACATATCCCCCATTTCTGAATCTCACGCTGCTGATTTTTTGTGCAATTTCGTTCCTGAATTTCGGGAAGTAATCATCGACATATTGTTTTGACCCGAAGTACCAGTTGAAATGTGAGAAGCGTTTGACAAATGTGATTTTCTTGTGGGGCGAGGCATTGTCAGAAGACTTGTTGTCGAAGTCGTAATCCAGGAATCCTTCGTTTTTGTTATTCAGCAATTCTATTTCTTTCAGGATGACCGAAGAACCGTTTGCATCCTTAAATTGCTTCATGTCTTTGCCTGTAAATTCGGGTTTTCTGGGGTAATACACGCCAATGCCGTCCAAGGTTGAAATGAAGACTTCCTCGTATTCCATCTCGAACTTTAATGAAGAGATGGTAGCGATAATCAGCGATTTTATCTCTTCGTCAGACTTTATGCCCTCGTATCTTTTGTAGATGGTTTCAGCCGTATGGATTGCCTGATTTACATTTTGGCTGATTTTGCTGTTAATTCTTTTTTTGAAGGCATCGTTTTGAAGTCGGATGTATTCAAGTTCGTTTTTGACAATTTCCTGAATGTAGCCTTTCTGGTCTTCAACATATTCGGAGCTCCGCTGTTTGTTCGTTTTGTTGAAATAAAACGATTGCTGGAGAATTAGAATTCCTCCGGTCAGCAATGTAGTGGCAACGGTTATGATGATCAGTGAATGACTGAGGTAAGTGGATATGTTTGAGGGGATTGCTATCTTTTTGAAAAAACTATCGCGCATTCTTACCTGATTTACTCATCTGCATGAAGGTTATCTGATTCAACAAATATAATAGATTTGAACTTCGGTTGAAACGTTTGTGTTGATTCATCATTGATATAAATGCACTTTGGTAGTTGTTGCATGCTTTTCAGTTAGATAAAGTCTGTCAAAAGAACAGTGAGTTGCTTTTGGGGCGACAAATTTCCTGTCATTTTTTCTTTCTGCTTTTGGATAAGTTGGTGCAGAATCAAAAGGAATCTGATCTGGACGGGGCTGATTTGTTTAATCTGTTGTTAAAATCTGTTAAACAATTGTAATGAATTGCAAACAGTCAAACTAGGGCAAGCGTTTTGCGTTATCTTTAAAATAATAAAAAAAGTCATAAATATCTAACAACAAAAAGTAAGAAGAGATGAAAAATTTCAAAACTGGATTGTTTACATTGTTGGTGGCATTGATTGGCGGCTTTTTTGCCTTGTGGGCCTATACAAATTATTTTGAAGGTCCGAAAGTTGTTACCGTACAGCAGGACCAATCGATGAAATATGCCAACTTGCCGACTTCATATTCAGGTGAATTGCCTGATCTGACTTTTGCGGCAGAGTCTTCCGTTCATGCGGTCGTACATATTAAAGTTATTCAGAAGGGTGGGTACTACAGTTCAAATAATATCTTCGATTGGTTCTTCGGTGATGGAGGGCCTCGTTCGCAGCAAATGCCTCCCAGGCAGGGTGCCGGTTCAGGTGTAATTATTTCACCCGACGGGTATATCGTAACCAATAACCATGTTATTGATGACGCTGACGAAATATCGGTTGTCCTGAATGACAAACGCGAATTTAAGGCTAAACTTATTGGAACCGATCCGTCAACAGATTTGGCGCTACTCAAGATTGATGCTTCGGATTTGCCGGTCATCAAATTCAGTAACTCAGATAACCTTAAACTCGGAGAATGGGTATTGGCAGTGGGCAATCCGTTTAATCTGACTTCAACGGTTACTGCCGGTATCGTAAGCGCGAAAAGTCGGGATATAGGTATTAATCCTGATCAGATGCGTATAGAGTCGTTTATTCAAACTGATGCGGCAGTGAATCCGGGGAACAGTGGTGGCGCGTTGATAAATACCCGTGGAGATTTGGTTGGCATCAATACCGCAATTGCATCACAAACGGGTTCGTATTCCGGATATTCATTTGCCATACCTTCTAATATTGTGCAGAAAGTGGTTGCCGATCTGAAGGAGTATGGTGATGTACAACGTGCTTTGTTAAATGTAAATATAGGTGATGTTAATGCAGAAGTGGCAAAAAAATACGATCTGGACAAAATTGAAGGAGTGTTCGTCGGTAAAGTTTTGCCCGGCGGAGCAGCAGAAGTTGCCGGTATGAAGGACAATGATGTCATTATCAGTGTTGATGGTGTTGCTGTGAATTCAACGGCTGAGCTTCAGGAGCAGATAAGCAGACATCGGCCGGGAGATAAAGTCGTTGTTGTGGTAAAAAGAGATAATAAAAAGAAACCATTTAACGTAACGCTTCGTAACAAGCACGG
>JAEUSS010000571.1 GCA_016788685.1 Prolixibacteraceae bacterium
AGTTGTCGCAGCAAAGGGGCTCCAAAGTGCATGAAGGAATTTTTACCACCTTCAGGGTATTGCTCTTTTCTTACATGACTGATTTCTACGGAGATGTATATTACTCTGATGCGTTGAAGGGACGTGAAGGTATTTTATATCCAAAGTATGATAAACAGGCGGATATTTATACCGGTTTACTTGCTGAACTCAAGAATGCCAATACGTTAATGACTCAGGGAAATGACCAGATTGCCGCAACCAGCGACCTTATTTTTGGTGGCGACAAATCAAAATGGATTAAATTCAACAACTCATTGAGGTTGCGCTTGCTGATGCGGGCATCCAAAAAAATGAGCAATGCCGGTGCCGAAATTACCGCTCTGGCTTCCAGTCCGGCAACACTTATGAGTGATAATTCGGATAATGTTGGTCTTCCGTTTCTCGGAACTCTGCAAGAAAACTCCTGGAAGGGCGGTACATTAAATTGGGCTTCTCCCGATGAGTTTGACCGGAGAAGACCGAGTAAAACATTCGTTGATATGTTGTTATCGCTGAATGATCCGCGTTTGCCCGTATGGGTTGCTCCGGTTGAAAAACCATGGACTGCAGATCCTTTAAAAGAAGGAACAGTAGTGACAACCTCAGATGTTAATGGATTCTCTTATACTTCCAAATGGGAATATGTTGACTTTACAAATGCAGCGATTAAAGCACAGGAAAACAATATTCTGGACAAGGATAAATTGTATGTGGGTTTTATTTCAGGAATGGCTCCCGACTTTAAAAATGGCAACGGACATTATGATACTCAAACCGGCGGTGCCAATGGTAATTTCAAGGTTTCCAAATTTTCTTCTTTATTCAGACAAAACAAGCATGCATTGTTAAAGGCAACTGTTATGAATGCAGATGAAATACAGTTTGTTTTGGCCGAAGCAGCTGCTAAAGGATTGATCTCCGGAAACGCTGACACTTATTATCGCGCGGGGATTACTCTTTCGATGAAACGTTGGGGAGTAAAGGATGCGGATATCTCGGCTTATCTGGCACAGGCAAGTATTGCATTGCCTGCAGACCAAAATGGGAAACTCGAAAAAATTGCTACTCAGAAATGGTTGGCTTTGTTTACCGTTACTACGGAAACTTATCTGGATATGAGAAGAACCCAACTGCCTGATATCTTTGATAACGGCAACCTGGCGAATTATGCATTCCCGCTGCGTTACAGGTATCCCGGCAATGAACTTGGTCAGAATAAGGATGCCTATGATGCCGGAGTGAAGGCTTTATCTCCGGCAGTTGATGACGAATACTCAAAAATGTGGCTGCTGCAGTAAAAATTTCATACCAATTCTAAACCTAAGTTTTCAGAGTGCCACCGCCCAACGGGGTGGCACTCTTTTTCAACTGTTCAACAATTCGCGGTAATCCTGCATGTTATGATCGTCCGGTTAATTTATATCTGTTTTTTTCTGTGTTTCTCCGGAATGGCTTCGGGGCAAAACCCGGTATCCGGAATTGTTTTTCTGGACAGCAATTCAAACGGAATACCGGATGAAACTGAAAAGGGGATCAAAGGTGTTTGTGTTTCAAATGGAAGCGAGGTTGTGCAAACCAATCCGGAGGGAAAATGGACACTCCCAGTCCGCAGCAAAAACGGATTTTTTGTTGTTAAACCGGCTGGCTATGCGGTTCCTCTGAACGCTGACCGGATTCCGCAGCATTTCCGCCCATATCAAGCGGGTGATGCCGCATCTCCGGTAAATTTTCCGTTGGTTAAAACCGCAGAACAAACAAAATTTTCTGCCTTGTTTTTTGGCGACACCCAAGCCCGCGGACTGAAGGAAGTAAACTACATCAACCACGATGTGGTGGAAGAATGCATCGGGACAGATGCGCTTTTTGGAGTGTCGCTGGGCGATATCACTGCCGACGGACCCGAACTTTTCGACGAAATTAACCAGGGAATCGCTCAGATCGGAATCCCGTGGTACAATACTTTCGGGAATCACGACTTTGATCGTGCTGCCAAAACCAACGATGAAAAAGATGCGTCTTTCAAACGGACTTACGGACCTTCGACGTATGCGTTTGAATACGGTCAGGTTGTTTTTATTGATTTCAATAATATTTATTTCAGGCCCGATGGCAAATACATTCCTCATTTTACCGATACGCAGTTAAACTTTGTCCGAAATTACCTTCGGTTTGTTCCGGAAAATAAACTGGTGGTTTTGATGATGCATGCCCCCATTGTTGAGTGTGATAACCGGGATCAACTGTTTGACCTGATCAGCGACAGAAAATTTACGTTTTCCATCTCCGGTCATGTTCATGAACAACTGAACCTGTTTGTCACCCGGGAATCAGGTTGGAAAGGCAAAGACGCTCATCACCACCTGATCAATGCCACCGTTTGCGGAAGCTGGTGGTGCGGCCTGAACGATGAAACGGGTATCCCGCATGCCACGATGAATGACGGGGCTCCCAACGGCTATTCGGTCGTTACCTTTGATGGCACCGACTACCGTGTGCGTTTCAAAGCAGCCCGCCGGCCCGAAAATTACCAGATGAATATTTACCTTCCGGAAGAAATAAAGAGGAATGAGCTGGATACGACCCAGGTGCTGGTCAACATTTTTGCAGGATCGGAGCGGTCAAAAGTGGAAATGAAGATCGACAATCAGGATCGGTGGTTTCCGCTGCAACAGGTTGAGGCGATCGATCCGGAAGTGCTTCGGATGCACCGGCTCAGTCCGGTTCTCCGTGAACAGGTCAAGGGTCAGGCGCTTGAAGATGTTTTGGGTTACAGCATGGATTACCCCAGTAAAACCAGCCACATGTGGCAAGCCTTGCTGCCTTCCGGCATTTCGGGCGGAACACACCGGCTAACTGTAAAGACAACCGATATGTACGGGCAAACCTGGTCGGCAAGCCGTATTTTCAGAATACAGTGAACAGAGATAAAAAACC
>JAEUSS010000093.1 GCA_016788685.1 Prolixibacteraceae bacterium
AGGCCAATCCGGTATTTCATTTCATGAAAGTGATGCGAATGGTTGTCCTTAAAGGGTCGAACTTCGGCGATTTGATTCACGAGTTCATCGCCCTTTGCATTTTGGGATTCTCTTTTTTGAGTTTAGCCGTGCTGAGGTACCGGAAAACAGCATAAAACCGGATATGCCCGTCAGCAAAAAGCTGCGGGCATTATCAGTTTTTTGCTACAACTGTCCTGAATTCAGCACAGCATACAAAATCGCCAGCCTGAAACGGTAAAGCGAATAGCTGGCACCACTCACGGCATCAACCTTGTCGAGATTCTGCACCTTCAGTATATCCGATTCGTATTTCGGGTAGGCAATGGCCGGTGTCGTTCCGCTTTGCAACATCCGCCTGCCATATTCGGTGTCGTGCTGCTTGGCATGCCCGTCAGCGTGAACCTCGTCGTAATCAATCGAAATCATCTTCCCGCCTTTCATCTCAAATATAACTTCATGGCGGTAACCGTAATCATCTGCCGGCGAAGCCCCTTTATAAACGCCATCTTTCAGGCCTGAAACCAGATTCGGGAAACGGTTATCGTTACAAATTTCCCGGAACTCTTTCCGGACTGTATTCATGTCTGACCGCTCAACCAGTCGGTGCATTTTTTCAAGGACGGCCGATTGCTCCGCATTCGTTTGAGCCATTATTCCGGAGTAAAGGCAGACTGCGAAGATCAGGAGAAGGTAATTTTTCATGACCAGGTTTCGTTTTTGTTATTGTATTGGGGATGATTTTTTGTTTTTATACTTTTGCCACTCAAATTTAAGCCAGCTATGATAAAATTAAATACACTGAGTCTTTTCGCCTTATTGACATTCTTCTGCGGAAATTCCCTTACTGCACAAACCAATAAAAACACGGAACCGAATGTTCCCAGATTAGTTGCGATCCTGTCGGTCGACCAGATGCGCACCGACTACCTGAGCCGCTACTGGAATAAATTTCAGGAAGGCGGATTTAAACGGCTGATGAACGAAGGAGCAGTTTGCAGCAATGCCCAACTCGATTTGCACATTCAGAAAATATCGACCGGAACAGCCACCCTTTTCACCGGCGTTTATCCGGCTGCTCATGGGATTGTGAACGACACCTGGTACGACCGCCTGAAAAAGAAAGAAATTAACTGCATTGCCGACGATTATTTCATTACCGTCGGAAGCGATTCGAAAGAAGGTGAACGTTCGGCTGCCCGGTTGCTTGCACCTACTATCGGCGACCTCATTAAAATCAACACCCGCAACAAATCAAAAGTATACAGTGTGGCCATGAACGATGTCAGTGCCATCCTCTCGGCAGGTCATGCTGCTGACGGCGCCTATTGGTTCGACACCCAGAACGGCAACATGATTTCAAGCTCGTATTATGTCGATGTTTTTCCGGAGTGGGTTCGTCAGTTTAACGAAAAAGAATTTGCCAGAACCTATTCTCAGCGCGACTGGACAACCCTGCTGCCCATCAAAAGCTACGAAGAAAGCTTGCCCGATGATTACATCCTGGAGAAAGGTTATTACGACAAATGGAACACATTCCCCTACGACCTGAAGAAAATTAAAGATAAAGCCGGAAACTATAAATTCCTGAAAACAACTCCGTACGGAAATACGATAGTGAAAGACTTTGCCGTCAACCTGATTATGTCCGAAAAACTCGGAAGTGACGAACATCCGGACTTACTGACGGTAACTTTCACTTCGATGGACTACGAAAACAGCTCTTTTGGTCCGACCTCGGTAGAAATGGAAGACACATACCTGCGCCTCGACCAGGAGATTGCCATAATGCTCGAATTTCTCGACAAATCGGTTGGCAAAGGCAACTCGCTGGTTGTGCTCACTTCTGCCTGCTCTGCCAATTACCCGGTTGACTATATGAAAGAAGAATTTAATATGCCAATTGGCAACTTTGCTCCGGAAAGCGCAATTGCCCTGCTGAAATCATTCCTGAACATCACCTACGGACAAGGCGACTGGATTGAACTGATCGGCGACCAGCAACTCTACTTCAACCGCGAACTGCTCGAGAAAAAAAAT
>JAEUSS010000001.1 GCA_016788685.1 Prolixibacteraceae bacterium
CGGGTGAGTTCCATTCCTCAGGATAATTTAGGGAACATGTGGTTCGGTACGGCTGCCGGAGGGCTTTCGAAATTCGACGGACAATACTTTACGCATTACACCGAGAATGAAGGACTCAGTGTCAACGACATTCGCAGCTCACTGAAAGATAAAAACGGGCACCTGTGGTTTGGCACAAGAGGAGGTGGTGTAACCAGGTTTGACGGATCGGTGTTTACACATCTTACAGAAAACGAAGGACTGAGCAGCAGCCGGATTATGAGCATCCTCGAGGATAATGCCGGGAACTATTGGTTGGGCTCTTTCGGCGGTTATGTAACCAAACTTTCAACCCGAAGAGACAAAAGAGAACAACAAAATTGCTATACCTATTTTGCAGAAAAGGAAGGCCTGATGTACAGCCGCATCTACAGCATTATTCAGGACAAAAACAATGATATCTGGTTTGGCTCTGATGGTGGCGGAATTTCAAAATTCGATGGTAAGAAGATGACAACTTATGCCTACGAGCAAGGCTTATGTAACAATCAGGTGCGAAAGCTACTGCAAGACCGCCAGGGCAACTTATGGATCGCAACATACGGAGGTGGAGTCTCAAAATTCGACGGGAAAAATTTCACCAATTATTCGATAAAAGAAGGCCTGAGCAGCGATAAAGTAATCAGCATATTTCAGGATAAAGATGATAACCTTTGGTTTGCTACCCACAGTGGCGGAGCTACCAAATTTGACGGAGAAAACTTTACCCATTATACCAAAGCGGGAGGTCTGAGTAATTCGGTATACAGCATTTTTCAGGACAAAGACGGAATGATCTGGTTTGGTACTGCCGGCGACGGAGTCGTAAAATATGACGGCAAAAATTTCACTCACTACAATCAGAAAGATGGCTTAAGTAACAACTATGTGATGAGCATCTTACAGGACCAAAAAGGGAACCTTTGGTTCGGAACCCGGTTCGGGCCTAATGTCATCAAAGCAGGAAGAATGGAACTGGTAGCCCAAAATCCAAACTTGCCCCTATTCAAAAACTTTGGCTATGACAACGGATTCACCGGAATTGGCTGTAACCTGGAAGCTATTTTTGAAGATCATTCGGGCAATATCTGGATTGGAGCCAACGATAGGCTGACCATTTTCCATCCCGAAGGTGAACTGCCCGACACCATTCCGCCAAACATACAACTCACAACCGTAAAGCTGTTTAACGAAGAAGTTCCGTGGTCGGAGCTATCCGGAAAAGATACCAGCATCGTTCTGCAAAACGGCATCCGGATCGGTGATCTGACTTTCGATGGCATGGCCCCCTGGTACAATGTACCCGAAAATTTAAGACTCCCCCATACCCACAATTTTATTACGTTCAACTTCATCGGGATCTCGCAGGAGCAAACAAAAAAAATAAAATACCGCTATCAACTTGTCGGACTGGATAAAAGCTGGAGCATCGCAACCGAAAGAACCGAGGCTTCGTACGGAAACCTTCCGCACGGCGACTATACTTTTAAAGTAAAGGCCATGAACAGCGAAGGGCACTGGAGCCCCGAACTCAGCTACTCGTTCACCATTCGTCCGCCATGGTGGAGGACCTGGTGGTTTAGCCTGATCCTGATCCTGACAACCATTGCCTCCATTTTTGCGGTAATCAAATACCGTGAACGCAAACTGAAAGCAGACAAATCAATACTTCAGGCAAAAATAAAGGAACAGACCCACGAACTGATTGCTAAAAATGAAGCACTTACCCGACAGAAAAATGAGATTCTGGAAAAGAACAGTGCCATCAAAAAGAAAAACGAAGAGTTACTGATCAGCAATTCCGAAAAAGACAAGTTCTTCTCCATCATTGCCCACGATGTTCGCGGACCTCTAAGCTCGTTTCTGGGCCTGACCGAAATTATGGACGAAAACTTCCAAAACATGACCACCGGCGACCTGCAAGCCATAATTGGCAGCATGCGCTCGTCGTCACAAAACCTCTACGAACTGCTGGGAAATCTGCTCGAGTGGTCGCAAATGGAACGCGGACTAACTTATTTTAATCCTGAACCGGTCAACCTGCTGGAGTTGTCAACCTACTGTATCAAGTCGGTTTCGGAGCTGGCAAACCGGAAATCGATCCCCATAACTCTGAATATACCCGAAAACCTGACTGTTTTTGCCGATAAGAACATGCTCGCCACGATCCTCCGGAACCTGCTGTCAAATGCAGTAAAATTTACTCAACCCGGCGGAGAAACTTCCATTTCGGCGCAAAAAACGAACACGCAGGAAGTTGAGATCCGGGTTTGCGATTCGGGAATCGGAATTTCCGAAGATATGCTCGGCAGACTGTTTAAACTGAACGGAAAAACAAGCAGAAACGGAACCAATGGCGAACCTAGTACCGGATTAGGCCTGGTGCTTTGTAAAGAATTTGTCGAAAAACATTCCGGGAAAATCTGGGTTGAAAGCGAAGTCGGGAAAGGCAGCATCTTCAGGTTTACCCTGAAAATGCCCTAAATCAGTTACCGGGGTCAGCTCCAGCTTGGCACGATCCGGCTACCGGTTTCCTCCCGGTTTTCAATCCGCAGATGCGTATCGATCTCCTGCTGCATTTCTTCCACGTGCGAAATGACACCAACGATGCGGTTTTCTTTCCGCAACGACTTTAAAGTGTCGAAGACCACGGCCAGAGAATCTTTATCGAGCGAGCCAAACCCCTCATCGAGGAAAAAGAAATTCTGGTTCGATTCGGTGATTTTCTGAATGTTGTCAGCCAAAGCCAAAGCCAGGCTCAGCGCCGCCTGAAAGGTTTGCCCTCCGGAAAGCGTTTTCACACTGCGCACCCTCCCCTCGTTCAGGAAATCGCGCACCTGAAAGCTGTTATCAGCTGTAATTTCCAGACTTAGTTTCTGGCGTGTGAGCTGAAAAAAACGGTCGTTGGCCGCACTGCACAAATTTTGCAGATAAACCGACGAAATGTAGCTGACAAAACCACTTCCTTTAAAAAGCGATTTCATGGTTTTGATATTCTCGCCGCGCAGCTCCAGCACACCGAGCTTTTCCCGGAGACTTGCCTGCACCTCCACCGCTTTTTTCAAATCTGCAAACGACTTCTCTGTCATCCCGTATTCCTTATTTAGCTGGTTCAGCAGTTCGCCGTTTTTCTCCAGTTTGGCGAGTACCTCCTGATGAACTACGGCATCGTATTCCCGGTCGCCTATCTCTTGCATCAGCACACTCAGCTGACTGCGAACAGCGGTAATCTCTTGCCCGAAAGTGTTCACTTTTTGTTTTTCAGCCGCCAGATTCAGTTCCTGTTTTAAAATAACCGTTACCGCGTCTAATGTTTCATACCCCGAAGCTTTCAGTTCACTTCCTACCAACAGCTGAAGCTTTGCTTCCGAAATTCGCTCCTGTTCCAATTGAATTTGATTGGCTTTTATACTGCCCGAAAGAACATCTTTCGCTTTACGCAGACCGACCAGCTGATTCTCAAGCAACGTAAACTGTTTCTCAAGTTCAGCATACTTACGAAGCAGTCCATCTTTCTCCGCAGCAATTTCTGCATTGGTTTTGGGCGCATAAACATCCCGATCAATCTGTTTGATTTGCCCGCTCAACATTTGCAACTCGGTTTGCGAAACAGCCTGCTCCGTTTTTATCTTTTCAATGTTCTGAAGGTACTTTTCTTTATTTCCAACCTCCTGATCCAACTTCCGGCTTGTCGCTTCCAGTTGTTTCTCAAGCTCACCGATCAATTTAGTCAAGACTTCAGCTGATTTAAACGCCAGGGCCACCTCTTCCTCTTTCCTGAATCTTTCCCATTGAAACTTAGCCTGATGTTCTGCAATTTTCGCCTCAAGTTCTTTTTGTTTTCCCGCCACTCCGTTCCATTGCTGTTCATTCACATTTCTCCGGTGGAATAAATCCGTCAAAGTTACGGTATGCTGCCCGCAGGCGACAATCTCTTTTTCGACAGCAGCTTTCCGAAGCAAGACTTTGCTCAATGCTTCCGACACACTTTCAGCGCTCAGAATATCAGGATGATGCAACGATCCGCATATCGGGCAAGCCTCTCCCTCCTTCAGCTTCACTGCAAATTCCTCCAATTTCTGCTGAACCTTAAAATGTTGTATCTCAGAATCAAGACCAATGAGCTGCGTCTTCAACTCGTCCGTTTTTTGTTTTAAAAAATCTATTCCGCCCGCGATACTCCGCTCGCCCCGAAAACCACCAGAAACCTCGCTATCAAACCATTTAACAGCTGCCTCTTCGATGATTTTAATCTCATTCCTGAACTTTTGCAAGTCCGAGATATTGGCTGCCGATTGCTGCATGAAATTTTTGTTTACCTCGTGCCAGCTTTTGGCATTCGAAAGCGAAACCATATCAGGCAACCGGAGTTTCTCCTCTTTCAGCCGTTTTTCCTGTTTTAACTTTTCCTGCCTGAGCGATTCAATGGCAAGTGTCACATTTTCAACAAAAACATTCCCTTTTTTTATCCGTTCTTCCGCCTGAACAATCAATTGGTTCAGTTCTGTCAGCCGGATCAGTTTCTCCAGTTCTTCTGCCTGTTGCTTCAGTTTTTCACGCTGCCCGTAAGACTCCTTCACAGCCGCAAATGTTTGTTCGGCAGCCAGCAACTGCTCTTCCGAGTTTTTCAGGCTGATCGATTCGGTCTTTATCTTCTCCTCCAGCTGCGAAATCTTTTTCAAAGCCAGCTCTGCCCCTTCAAACAAACTCTTAAAATGAAGCTGGCAATATTCGTAGTCGGTAATTCTTTTCTCCAAAAGCTGAATTTCAGGCAACTGTTGCTCCAGGTCTTTTAGCTTCAGGCTATTTTCGTCTCTTTTCCGAACCAGCTCAAACAAATTTTTCAGCCCGGCCTCCTGCTTCTGACCGGCAGCGAGCTGTTGTTTCAGCCTTTCAATCTCCAGCTTAAGTTCAAGCAGCTTTTCCGAAAAACGGTTAATCTGATCCTCATCAAGTTGCCCCAACTGCTGCAACTGTCCTTCCAGATTTTGTTTTTGTGCATTGTTTTTGGCCTCAAGCGAGGCCACCTTATAATAAAGTTCAAACTTCCCCAAATTGAAAAGTTCCTTCATCATTTGGGTGCGGTCTTTATTCCCCAGCTGTAAAAACTCCTGAAATTGCCCCTGCGGAATAATAATCGTGCGCTTAAAATTATCGTAACTCAGCCCGATGGCTTTTTCCAGTACCTCTGTTTCAATCGGGATCCAACTGCCGTTTTCTTTTTGGTATGCCGAGCGTTCCAGTGTCTTGACCTCTTCGAACTTCTTACCGTTTCGCCGGCCTCTCACCACCGCCTGGTAAGCCGTCTGCTCCTTTCCCGTCTCGAAAACAAACTCGATCAGCAAGTCGTTCGACTTCAGGTTCATCATGTTGTAATTGCGGTTGTCACCCGAGAGGTTTAACCGATCTGTTTTGCCGTAAATCGCAAAAGTGATCGCTTCCAGAATGGTCGATTTTCCGCTTCCGACAGCGCCGAAAATGCCAAACAAATTAGCCCCGGTCAGCCGGGTAAAATCGATCGTTTGTTTCTCCTGATAGGAATACAAACCCTGTATGGTAAGTTTTACTGGTATCATAATTTTTTCAGTTCACACACTGATTGATAACTGATGCGCCGCAGGTTCGAAATCCGGATCGCTGCGGGGCAATCTTCTTCTATTCTTCTTCGGCCAATACTTCGGTAAACAACCTCATCATTTCGTCATTGGGTTCCTGCCCTTTTTCGTGCCTGAAATAATCGATGAAAAGGTCTTCCATGTTTTTGGTCAGGTCGATATTTTTGCCCCCTCCTGAAAATCCCGACACATTCTTCACTTCCGGAATAATCGTGACAATTCCGTTGTGAGCCGCACTTAGCAGCTTCCGTTCCCGGGCGGTAAGGTAGGTGTCGGTCACCATGGTCAGCTCAACCAAAGCATCCTGATTTTCGCCCAGCCAAAGCAATGCCTCTTCAACTCCCTCGGCCCGTTTCCGAAGCAGCCTTTTCCCTTTGGTAAGTTCCAGTTCCCTGACATTGGCAACACTCCCCGGTTCAACATCAACCAAAAGCACATATTTCTTCTGGTTAGCTTCGGCAAAACTGTACGACAGCGGACTTCCACTGTAATAAACCGGACAGGGCGCCGAATCGACCCGGTGCATCCGGTGCAAATGGCCGATTGCCGTGTACTGCATCTGATCCGGAATATTCTCGGTATAAATAGCCTGAGCCCCGCCCACATGCAAAATAGGCTTTTCATCGGCAGGTTCTTCGGGCAGATCGTCTCCTTTCTTCACAACAAAGTGGTGAGTAACCAACAGATTTACTCCTTTCTTGTCGCAATAACGGTCAGCCAAATCCTGCCATTTTTCCTGAAGAACTGTTCGCAGTTCTTCTTCGCTGTCATCTTTCCCCAGGTAAGTCCTCAATCTGAACTCGCTGGCATAAGGAGTTAACAGCAAACGCAAGGGGGTGTCAGTTCCCGGAAGTTTCAGTTCAAGAAACCCTTCGGAACTTTGCAGTACTTTCAAGCCTGATTCCAGCTCAAAAGGGGGAACGACCGAATAAGGATAACCCGCAAAAATGATCCCGCACTCACGTGCCAGCGGATCGGGCGCCTCAATGCGGTCAGGCGAATCGTGATTGCCGGCAATGGCAATAACCGGGCGCGTCCCGTTGTTAGTCAGCCGTTTCAGCATCCGGTAAAACAAATCGACAGCCTCGGTTGGCGGATTAAACGTATCGAATAAATCTCCGGCCACGATAACGGCGTCAGCCTTTTCGAGTTCTG
>JAEUSS010000056.1 GCA_016788685.1 Prolixibacteraceae bacterium
AAAAGCCCGGGCCGAAGCCGCTGTGAGCAGTGCCAACGCCGCACTGAAAGTAGCCGAAAAAGACCACGAACGATTCACCACCTTATTCGGGCAGCAAAGCGCAACAGCCAAAGAGCTGGAAAACGTGAGCCTGCAACTCGAAGCCGCCAAATCGGGCGCCGAGGCTGCCGGGCAAATGCTGAACGAGGTAAAATCCATGCTCGCCTACACGCGAATTTCAGCACCTTTCTCCGGAACAGTAACCCGAAAAACAGCCGATGAGGGAAGCATGGCCAGTCCGGGAATGCCGATACTAACCATTGAACAAGACGGACAACTGCAGATCAATGCTTCAATTCCCGAATCAGAAATCAGCCGGATTCAGCTGAACTCGCCTGCCAGCATCGAGGTCAAATCGGCAAACCGCCGGTTCCGGGGCGAAGTTATTCAGATCAGCCGTTCGTCGCAATTCTCCGGAGGCCAGTATCAGGTCAAAATCAGTGTGCCGGCTGAGGCTGCCGAAGGTTTACTGGCCGGCATGTATGTTACCGTTTTCATCCCTACTGAAGTAAAAACGGCGGAAGTCGGCTCATCAGTTTGGGTTCCTGAAGAAAGTTTAGTCAGGCGCGAGCAACTGACCGGCCTGTACACGGTAACTGAAAATAATACCGCCGCCTTGCGCTGGGTCCGTACCGGAAAATCAGACGGAAAACGAGTCGAAATCATCTCGGGACTTGCAGCCAATGAACCTTTTGTTATTGGTGCCGAAAGCAAACTCTACAACGGCGCTCCGGTACAAATAAAAAACAACTGATACACGAACTAACAGAAAATACTGATGCAAGAAGGACTTTCAGGCAAAATAGCCAACGCATTTATACAATCGAAACTCACGATTCTGCTCATGCTGGCATTTATCATGCTGGGCGTTTACAGTACCTACCTGATCCCGCGTGAAGAAGAACCGCAGATACAGGTACCAATGGCCGATGTGCTGATCAGTTTCCCCGGGGCCAGCCCTTCGGAAGTTGAAACGAAGGTGTCAGCTCCTCTGGAAAAAATAATCTCGAATGTCAAAGGGGTTGAATATGTTTATTCATCAAGTCTTCAGGGACAAGCCATGGTAATCGTCCAGTTTCTGGTCGGCGAAGATGTTGAACGCTCGCTGGTAAAACTGTACAGTGAAATTATGAAGCACATGGATCAGCTGCCGCAGGGCGTATCGCTGCCCCTGATCAAAACACGGGCCATCGACGATGTGCCGGTTCTGGCGCTGACATTGTGGAGCGAAAAATCGGGCGATTACAGTTTGAAACAACTGTCGGAAATCGTTTCCGGCGAAATAAAAAAGATACCTGATGTTGCCACAGTCAGCTTGCTGGGCGGACGAAGCCGAGAAATAAAAGTGGTGCTCGACAAAGATAAAATGGCCGAAAACGGACTGGACTTTCTTACGATCAGCCGGCAAATGCAAGCCAGCAATGCCGAAATGATTTCGGGTACGCTGCTGAAAAACGATTCGGCTTATTCGGTTGAAACCAGCAGCTTCCTGACCAGCGCCGAAGATGTAGCCAACCTGATTGTGGGAACCAACCAGGGACTTCCGGTTTATCTGCACCAGATTGCGCAGGTGGAAGACGGCCCCGAAACTCCCCGTCAATACGTATTCTTTGGTTACGGACAGGCTGCACACGAACCGGATGTTGCTCCCGGAGCCAACTACCCGGCCATTACACTGGCCATAGCCAAGAAAAAAGGGGCAGATGCCATGCATCTGTCAGAAAAAATACTGAATAAGGTTGAGCACCTGAAAAAGGAACTCATTCCGGCCGACGTACAGGTAACAACAACCCGCAATTACGGTGAATCGGCATCACACAAAGTATCGGAGCTGTTACTGCACCTCTTTGTCTCCATCGTGGTGGTTACACTGTTCGTCATGCTGGCCATGGGCTGGCGCGGCGGATTGGTGGTATTCCTCTCGGTTCCGGTAACCTTTGCACTGACTTTATTCTCCTATTATTTCCTGGGCTACACCCTAAACCGGATCACGCTGTTTGCGCTGGTATTTGTAACCGGGATTGTGGTCGACGACTCCATCATCATTGCTGAAAACATGCACCGGCACTTTAAAATGAAAAAACGTCCGCCGCTGCAAGCCGCCATTTACGCCATCAACGAAGTGGGAAATCCAACCATTCTGGCCACGTTTACAGTAATTGCGGCTATTTTACCCATGGCGTTTGTTTCCGGAATGATGGGCCCTTACATGAGCCCAATGCCAATCGGAGCATCGATTGCCATGCTTATTTCGCTGATTATTGCCTTGACCCTTACCCCATACCTGGGCTATATGTTCCTGAGGGGAAAAGAAAAGGCAGGTAAAGAACACAAACCAACGTCACTGAGCGAAAGCCCGATATTTAAACTTTATTCGCGCACCATCTCTCCGATGATTGAGAAACGGCAATTGCGCTGGGCATTCATGATTACAACCATCGTCATCCTGCTGGCATCAACAGCGCTTTTTGTTACGCGCTCGGTTCCGGTAAAAATGCTGCCGTTTGATAATAAAAATGAATTTCAGGTGGTGATTGACATGCCTGAAGGAACAAGCCTTGAACGAACTGCTGCTGTAACCGCCGAAATTGCATCGTATATCGCCCGGCAACCCATGATCACTTCTTACCAGGGCTATGTCGGCACTTCTGGCCCGATGAGCTTTAACGGGCTGGTCAGGCATTACGACATGCGCCGGGGCGGAAATGTCGCCGACATTCAGGTAAACCTGATTGATAAAAAAGAACGAAGCCTCCAAAGCCATGACATCGCCAAAAACATGCGTGAAGGAATACAAGCCATTGGCCGGAAATATCAGGCCAACGTAAAACTGGTCGAAGTTCCTCCCGGTCCTCCGGTACGCTCTACACTGGTGGCCGAAATATATGGCCCCGATTATGCGAAGCAAATTGAAGTAGCCCGTCAGCTAAAAGATTTGTTTGAATCAACCGATGATGTTGTTGATGTCGACTGGTCGGTTGAAGATGACCAGACTGAATATCAGTTTCAGGTAGATAAAGAGAAAGCGATGCGAATGGGTGTTGCTCCGGCGCAGATCGTTGGCACTATGCACGCGGCATTGTCCGGACAAGACGTCGGGATGTTGCACGATCCGGCTTCGTACAGCCCGGTGAGTATTCGCCTTCAGTTGGCCGATGCCGGAAAATCTTCGCTGAACGATTTGCGGAGTATCAAGGTTGTCGGGCAAATGGGCAATGCTGTTCCGGTAGGCGATCTGGTAAACATCAACGAAACCATCATCCCCAAATCCATTCAGCGTAAGAACCAGCAACGGGTGGTTTATGTGCTGGCCGATATGGCCGGAAAACTGGAAAGCCCTTTTTATGCCATGAACCGCATGTCGGATAAAATAAAGGCATTTGATCTGCCGGCCGGTTACTCCTTGGGCGAAGAGTACAGCCATGCCCCGGAATCAGATGACAATTTCACGCTGAAATGGGACGGAGAATGGCAGATTACCTACGAAGTATTCCGAGATCTTGGAATTGCGTTCATTCTTGTCATTGTCCTGATATACATGCTCATCGTTGGCTGGTTCCAGAATTTTACTGTTCCGCTGGTGATGCTTTCAGCCATTCCGCTGTCGCTGATCGGGATTATAGCCGGACACTGGATCATGGGCACATTTTTCAGCGCGACATCCATGATCGGGTTCATTGCCCTTGCCGGGGTAATGGTCCGGAATTCGGTTTTGCTGATCGACTTTATCAACATCAGGCTCAAAGATGGTATTCCGCTGAAACAATCGATTATTGAAGCCGGGGCCGTCCGGACAACTCCTATTCTGCTGACAGCCGGAGCCGTTGTCCTGGGGGCCGTCATCATCCTGTTCGACCCGATCTTCCAGGGACTGGCCATCTCGCTGATCGGAGGTACCATCACATCAACCTTCCTGACACTCATTGTCGTCCCGCTGCTCTATTTCCGGATGATGCGGAAAAAATATCCGATTCAATAACCAATTAACGTTTTGAACTATGAAACTATTGATTGTAACCTCACTGAAAGAATTCAAAAAAGATGTGTCGGATATGCTGGAAAAAGCACAGATACCTGTTTTTAGCTTTTCTGAAATCATTGGTGTAAAGACCAGCTATACCCCGGAACTTTCTGACGACTGGTTTACCAGTGACAAGGATCGCGAATTCAGATCGGTTTTCTTTTTCAGTTTTACCGATGACGCAAAAGCAGATGATGTACTCGGGCAAATTGCTGTCTTCAATACACTCGACCGGGTCGAATATCCGGTCCGGGGTTTTGTTCTGCCGGTTGAAAAGGCGATATAAACCCGATTTTAAATTCACAAACCCAAATTCGCTGCTCAGAACGTTCTGTGCCAACGAATTTGGGTTTTTCATTTCCGTCCGCCGGAACTTACTTAGTATGGCGGCACAACATCAGCCTTATCTGGTTAACTCAAAGAAGTGATTCCCGGAACCGACACCTTCTGCCACGGCATAATTCCCTTCCTTACGGCATTTTACCGGACTGCCGTTCATGCTCACCTTTTGTGTTTTCGACCAGAAAGGCAGGTAAACATCAGCCGTTGTGTTAGCCGGAATGGTCAGATTCATGGAAAACGACTGTTGCGGTTTGTTTTTGAATGACATCAGCACATCACCCCGAATGGTCGGGCATTTAATCTCGGCGTATTCGAGCGAAGCGGGTTGCGGTTTGATCCGGATTTTCCTGAACCCGGGTTCGAGCGGTTCGATGCCCATGAGTTTGCGTGGAATGACATTGGCCGGAGCCGCTCCCCAGGCATGGTTCCAGTCCTGATTTGGCTTGTATTTGTTGTCCCAGGCTTCGAGTGATATGGTTGAGCCCACACGGATCATGTTGTACCAGCTGCGTTCTGCGGTTGACGTCAACAGTCCCAATCCGTATTCCGGATTATTTCCGTCGTAAACAGCGTCCATCAAAAACTGCGACCCGTAAACGCTGCATGCCATCCCGCGCGACTGCATAAAGCTGTTCACTTTCGGGATGTATTTTTCAGGAGTTAAGCCAAAAGCCGCCGGAAACATGTTCGCATGCAGCGAGGCATGATCGGTGCCAATACCATCAACATAGATTCCCCGTCTTTTGTCAATTAATTTTTCGTTGATTACAGCCTTCAGTTTCTGGGTCAGAACTGCAAACGCCTTTTGGTCACCGGCTTGGTTCAGCACTCCGGCAATCTGCGCCAGTTGGTTCACCGCCTGAAAATGGTAGGCGTTTACCACCGCATTCACATCGCGGAATACAAAACCATCGGTTTCGCCCGGCTCTTTCTTGCCCAGACCCAAAATTCCGCTTTGAGGCCAGTCAACGATATCCTTCAACGTTCCTTTAAAATGAATGGTTTCCAGAACTTCCGGCGTCACTTTTCCGGTTCGGGTTGAGATAAGACCGGATTCGTCAGCCAGCGGCAATAAGGCTTTTGCTTTCAGGTCGGTGTAAAGATGCCGCAGCGACTCGATGTTTCCGGTGTACAGGTAATCGTTCCAGGCCATCAGCACCGACTGCATAATCCACTCGGTTGGCCAGGTCGGACGATTGATCAGGTATTCGTGCGAGTAGCGCCCCATGCTGTATTCACGGGTTACACCGTAATGCCCCAACTGATTGATGTACGCATCTGCTTCGTAAGGAATCCGTTCGCGGTCGCCATCCACATAAACGCCCATGAATGAAGTCGCTTTGATTGAATATTTGCACAGGTCCCAGACCTGATTCAGCACTGTATCTGAACTGGAAAAGTACGATTCAGATTCATCAAACGGGTAAAAAACTATTTCCTGAACCACCTGATTCTTTTCAACCGGCTGACTGTATCCTTCTATTTCGCAATAACGGAACGGTGTGACGTCGCCAATGTATTGCGGCATAAGCACTGCCTGCGGACCGGTATTTCGCTTGTCAGGGTGAATGGCCAGATGATAAGTATTCCATCCTGACTTTAAGCCCAGCCGGTATACCGAATAGCGGATTGTTCCGCCCGGAGTACGGTCGATACGCCCATTTTTCACCGTTTCACCCAAATGAATCAGAATCGTATCGGTCGCTGTTTGGCCAAATAATGTCAGCCGAAGCTGGCCAAAGGCATCTTTCCCGAAATCGATAAACCAGGAGGCATTGGTGAGCGGTTTTATTGCGGAAGCGAAAACGTCTTGCTTCTGCTGCGGATACCGGGCAGTGGCATAATCAACCAGCTCAGCGGCCGTCTTGAACTGAGCAACTGCCGAAAACAAAGATTCTGCTCCGTGATTGTCCCAGGTCTTTACTTTCCAGAAATAGACGGAATTGGGCTGAAGTGCTTTTCCGGCATACGAAACATTCACCGACTGGTCGCTTTCTGTTTTCCCCGAATCCCAGCAATCACCAATGTTCTTCTGAATATTTTCCAGACTTGATGCCACCAGCACCCGGTAAGCCGTTTGAAGCGTATTGCTTTGACCGGAGTTGACGATCCAACCAAAAAAAGGCCGCTTTTGAGTAATCTCGGCAAACTGGAAATTCTCGTTTCGGTTGACGGCCTGATACAGCGGAGTATTCACCGCGTAGCCGTTCCGAAAAACCTGCCCGGCATGTGACAGAAAATTGACAGTCAGTCCCGATGGTTGTTCCTGTTCCGGGATAGCCGCTCCCGCCTGAAAGGCTAACAACAGCAGCAATGCCCCCGATACGGCATGCTGAAACATTTTCAATACACGATTCATAAGTCAGTTAGTTTAGGTCAGGTTATTTTCACATCAATTCTGTCGGCAGATCATTCATAACGGCCGATACCGGAAGATTACCGGTAAAAGTCTTTTTGATCGCTTGTTGCCAGGTCGTGCAGGAAATGGCCGATTTTTTCGGTGAGCAACTTAAAAAACCGCTCTCCTTTTTCAGCAGTTGCTTTCGCCGGATTTCCAATTCCGGTATCTTTTGTCACACTGGTCCAGCGGCGTTCGGCCCAACCCCACCCCTCGTGCATGGCACTGAACTTGTATTTTTTTGCCACGCCATCGCCGGCTTCCGAAAGCGGTAAAACCCATTCCGGCTTCAGGTACATCATCAGGCTGGTTTCCACTTCGCCGGCATGTTCGCCCAAATCCTCGAAAATGGCATCCCCCTCTTTCACTTTGTACCAGTTTACTTCGGAAAGAAACATCTTCGGATATTTTAGTCCGAGTTCGCGCAACATCTGTTTAAAATCGTTACCACCATGACTGTTCAGGATTACCAGTTTGTAAATTTCCTGCCGGTTAAGGGTGTCAATGATGTCATTCAGGATTGCGAATTGCGTGGAGGGATTCAGGTTCATGTCGAGTGTAACATCAAACTGCCCGGTATTGACACCAAACGGAATAGCCGGCAAAACAATTACTTTGCTTCCTTTTTCCCAGGCAACACGGGCAGCACCGGCAGCAATCATACTGGCTTCAACATTGTCCGTTGAATAGGGAAGATGGTAATTATGCGCTTCGGTGGCTCCCCACGGCAACACAACCAACTGATAACGTTCGTCTTTCACAGTCTTCCAATTGGTTTCGGCCAGAATATAAGGTCTCATAAGTGTGTGTGTTTAAGTGATTATATTTCTTGAAATTATCCGGATAAAAGTAATGTTACTGCTCTTTATGCTGGTTGACGTAAAACATTGGGTGCCCCAAGCAATGCAATCGAATGCATAAATCTTTTTTTATAAGATTTACCTTTTTACTTTTGCCTTGGTTTGATACCTTTAGGCGATTTTTCAGCGAATAAAATTAAAAATAAATACCGGATTCTGCTGCCAACAGTTCCCGTATCTGAAAAAATGTAAACCAACTAAATTATAAAACATGACCAACGACCGCAGAACTTTTATTAAACAATCTGCCACAGCAGCTACCGCCTTGGGAGTATTTCCCACCCTGATGAACGCCAGTTGTGTTGGCGCCAACGAAAAAGTAGTTGTCGCTCTGATCGGCTGTAACAACCAGGGATGGACCAACTTAGTATCATTTATGAAACTCCCCAACGTGGAGTGCGCCGCATTGTGCGATGTTGACCAGAATGTGCTGAACAAGCGTGCCGCCGAACTCGAAAAGCTGACGAGCAAAAAACCGGCTCTTTACGGCGATTTCAGAAAAGTACTTGAGCAGAAAGACATTGATGCCGTTATTATCGGAACGCCCGACCACTGGCACTGCATCCCGATGATTTATGCTGCCGAAGCCGGAAAAGATGTCTATTGCGAAAAACCTCTGGGCTACACCATCGAAGAATGTGACCTGATGGTAAAAGCGACCAAACGCTACAAAACGGTGGTTCAGGTCGGACAATGGCAACGCAGCGATCCGCACTGGCTCAACGCAGTTAAATATATCCAGGAAGGAAATCTCGGAAGAGTACGTTCGGTTCGGGCCTGGTCGTATGTCGGCTGGAAAAAATCTATACCGGTAGTTGCCGATGCCCCGGCCCCCGCAGGTGTCGATTACGACATGTGGCTCGGCCCCCGCCCTTCGCGCCCGTTCAACCAAAACCGTTTTCACGGTTCTTTCCGCTGGTACTGGGATTATGCCGGCGGGGTGATG
Organism: Prolixibacteraceae bacterium; assembly: GCA_016788685.1. Classification (GTDB taxonomy): domain Bacteria; phylum Bacteroidota; class Bacteroidia; order Bacteroidales; family Prolixibacteraceae; genus Aquipluma. Next base: position 8,607 of record JAEUSS010000056.1, read on the forward strand.
GCCGACTGGGGTGTTCATTTACTCGACTATGCACTGTTCGGGATGAACCAGTATGTGCCTCAGTCTGTCAGTTCTTCAGGCGGAAAATATGCGTTCCCGGATGATGCAATGGAAACCCCTGACACCATGATGGCGATGTATGATTTCGGCAATTTTGGCATTCTGTGGGACCACACCATCGGAATTTACGGCGCCCAGTTCAAACGGCGCGGACACGGCGTGGCATTTATCGGCGAATACGGAACGCTGGTTGTTGACCGTGCCGGTTGGGAAGTGATCGCCGAAAACAAAAGTACCAGCGCCCGCGAAGGTTTTGCCGATCTGCCGATCCAAAAAGGAACCGGAAAAGGCCTCGACTTACACGTGGCCAATTTCATCGATTGCATCAAAACCCGAAACAAACCCAACTGCGACATCGAAATTGGCGCACACATTGCGCGGTTCTCGCACATGGGAAATATTGCCTACCGGTTGGGCCGTAAGATTGTTTGGGATGGCGACAAACAGGAATTCCTGAACGACCCGGAAGCCAACGCACTGACCAAAGCCGAATACCGCGCTCCCTGGTCGCTGCCTAAAGTATAAAACTACGCTTTACTCATCGGGTGACTTCGAGTCACCCG
>JAEUSS010000146.1 GCA_016788685.1 Prolixibacteraceae bacterium
TAATAGAGTTTTCTGAATATTGTTTATTTGTTTTCAGGTTGAACAAAGGAAAGGCATGTTGGTGACAACAGTATGTCAGTAGGGTGGGACGGAGGCTGGTTTTTTGTGCCCGATGAAATTGTTATTTTTGATACAAACAAAATACCATGCAATCAGTCAATCCATTTACCGGGCAAATCGTGGGCGTGTACCGCGAATACTCACCTGCCGAAGTTGAGGAAATTATTATCGGGGTCGACCATGCGTTTCATTCGTGGAAACTGACGGGTTTTGAGCAACGGTCGGTTTTCATGAAAAACCTTCAGCATAAACTGCTTGAAAGAAAGGACGAACTGGCCGGAATAATTGTTGCCGAGATGGGAAAAATCAGGAGAGAAGCTCTTGGTGAGATTGAAAAATGTGCTTCGGTCTGCGCCTTTTATGCCGAACATGCCGCATCGTTCCTGAAAAATGAGCCGGTAAAAACAGAGTACTGCGAGTCGTACATTTCGTATCGGCCTGTTGGAACAATCTTAGCCGTAATGCCCTGGAATTTTCCTTTCTGGCAGGTTTTCCGTTTCCTGGCTCCGGCACTGATGGCGGGTAACACCGGCGTGCTGAAACATGCCTCCAATGTTTCGGGTTGTGCCTTGGCCATTGAGCGACTGGTGCGCGAGGCCGGTTTCCCGGAGCACGTTTTCCGCACTTTGCTTATTGGCTCGAAAGCGGTAAAAGCAGTGATTGAACATCCGCTGATTAAAGCGGTGACGCTCACCGGGAGCACTCCGGCTGGCAAAGCGGTGGCTTCAGTGGCCGGATCGGTGCTGAAAAAATCAGTACTCGAGCTGGGAGGAAGCGACCCGTACCTGATCCTCGAAGACGCCGATATTGAAACGGCGGCCCGCCTGTGTGTAACCAGCCGTTTGCTGAATGCCGGACAAAGCTGCATCGGCGCCAAGCGCTTCATTGCTGTCGATTCGGTTTACGAGGCATTTAAAGCTGAATTTGTACGTCTCATGAGCGAAGCCCGCTTTGGTGATCCGCTCGATCCGCAAACCAGTATCGGACCACTGGCGCGAACCGATTTGCGCGACGAACTGCACCAACAAGTAGAGAAAAGCAGGGAAATGGGAGCTTCCGTTCTGATCGGAGGTTACCTTCCGGAAGGAAAATCGCCTTTTTATCCGCCCACCGTTTTGGAAAATGTTGTTCCCGGAATGCCCGCTTACCACGAAGAATTATTTGGTCCGGTTGCTGTGCTGTTCAGGGTTAAAAGCCTTGAAGAAGCGGTCCGGATTGCCAACGACACGGTTTTTGGCCTGGGAGCCGGCGTTTTTACTGCCGACTTGGAAAAGGGCAGAGCGCTTGCCGAGAAAGGGCTGAATGCGGGCTGTGTGTTCGTGAACGACTTCGTCAAATCCGATCCGAGGCTCCCGTTCGGCGGAATAAAAGAAAGTGGTTACGGCCGCGAGTTGTCGGCGATAGGCATCCGCGAATTTGTGAATGTCAAAACCATCGTGGTGAAATAGTTACCGCATTTTCGTTCAGTTTTTAATTACTTTTTCTGTAAAAACCTGGCGGTTGGTTTGTACCCGCAACAGATACATTCCGGGTTTCAGCCTGTTGAGCTCCATAGTCAGCCGGGGCGTGTGCGGTGCCGAACGGAGCATAATCTTTCCATCGATTGAAATCAGTTCGGCAGAGCGAATGACTTCCGGCGATTCAATCACGATGTTTTCGGTAGCCGGATTGGGGTAAAAGTGCATGTCCGAGGGGCTGATTTCTTCAGGAACGGTGGTTGCCAGATCTTTAAACGCCGGAAGTTGTTTGTCGCTGTACAGGCGGTATTCACCGGCTTTCAGGAGAATGGAAGCGTTCACATCGGTCACCGAAAGCGGAGTGCCGCTAAAAAATTCGTACCAGGTACCGGTGTGCTGAAAGCTGGGGGCGATGCTTTGGTCAGTCAGTCCGAAGTTGCCGATCAGCGTGATGTTATGGTCGGCCAGCCTGAGCTGTATTTTTTTAACGACTCCGTTCACTTGAAGGGTTTCTGTTCCTGAAGTGAAAACGTCAAACTGAGTACGCAACCGGAGCATGGCCGAATAAACGTCGAACAACTTCTGCCTTTTCGGATCGTCGAGGTAGTTCCAGAGTACCGGTTTTTCGCCTACCCGTCCGTTCTGATCAATGGAAATGTCGTAGCCCAGCTCACCAAACTGCCAGATCATCTTGGGGCCGGCCAGCGAAAGGAAGAACGTGGTTGCCAGCTGGCTGCGGGCGAGTGCGGTACTCAGGTCTTTGGTGTTGTAATTTCCCAGGGCATTTCCGTAGGTTAGTGTTTTATACATTTGCCGTTCTTCGTCGTGACTTTCCATATAGGCCACCAGTCCCGGTTTGGTAAATCCGCGTTGCTGGTACGATGCCCAGTTAAAGTCCGATTTACCCGATTCGTTGTAGCCCATTGCGGCTTCGTAGAAACTTCCGGAGGCATTGCCCCAGACCAGCATTCCGTTCCCGTAGGCTGCCAGTTCCTTTTCTTCGGTATTGGCGGCAAAATGCTCGAGAATAACCAAAGCATTGGGATTAACTTCCCAGATTTTATCGGCCATTCGTTTCAGGATAGCAATCCGGGAGGCATCGTAACCCGATCCGTCGCCGGGAGTATTGGTAAACCCTTTGGTAAAGTCGAAGCGGAAACCGTCAACTTTGTATTCAGTCAGCCAGTATTTGGTCACACGGTCGACAAAATCTTTGGTCGCCTGACTTTCGTGATTAAAGTCGGAACCCCAGCTGTAGGCTGTATTTGGCGAGGTTTCGTTGAACCACGGATTGTTGGCTGCCGGGCGGTTTAGGGCTTCGTTCCAGTACATTTTCACCATGGGCGACGAATTGTAGGAGTGGTTCAGTACCATGTCCTGAATGACGATGAAGCCCTGTTTGTGAGCCTCGTCAATCAGTGCTTTCAGGTCGTCTTTAGTTCCGTAGGCTTTGTCCGGAGCGAAATAGAAATTCGGGTTGTATCCCCAGCTGTTGTTTCCTTCAAACTCGTTGAAAGGCATTAGTTCGATCGTGTTTATGCCCAGTCGTTTCAGGTAATCGAGTTTGGCCTGAACAGCTTTGAACGATTTTTCGGCAGTGAAATCGCGGATCAGCAGTTCGTAAACCGAGAGTTTACTGACCGGGGGAATTGTATACGAAGTTGTTTTCCACGAATAAGGTGTTTGTGCGGTTTGAAGCACCGAAGCGCGGTCAGCCGCTTTTCCTTCAGGATAAGGCAACAGGTTTGGATAAATGGTTGAGGAAATGTATTTGTCGTCGTAAGGGTCCGAAATTTTGTCGGCATACGGATCGGCCACTTTCAGGGTTCCGTCAATGAGGTATTGGAAGATGTATTCTTTTTTCGGGACCAGGTTTTCGATTTTAAGCCAGAAGTAATCGCCGTCTTTTTTCATTTGGTAGCTGTTCTGGGGGTACCAGTTGTTGAAGTCGCCGGTAACGAAGATGTGCTTTTTAGCGGGGGCATAAACGATGAGTGTTGCCGATTGGTCGTCGGTATAATTGATGCCGGCTTGTAAGCCTGCAGGCTTGGCCTCGTTAACGGTGGTTTCGCGGACACAAACGTAAACAGAGTCTTGTTTTATGGTGGTGTTTTGTGTCGCTTTTACTTTCAGCCAGTAATTTCCGGCATCGGCAAAGGTCATGTTTTGGGTGATTGAAGTTCCGCTTTGTGATGCAATTTCCTGATTGTTTCGGTACAGTTTCAGGTCAGCTGAAACCGAAGCTGAGGCAGTGAAGGCAAAGGTTTCTTTTTTTTCGAATACGTTGATCCGGGAGGGCGAAGAGATACTGACATTCAGGCCTTCGGCGTAAACAGCTACAAAAATATCTTTATCTCCGGTTGCTTTTCCGGTTTTGGTTCCGTCGGTATTCCGGAAAACAAATGCTAGTTGCTTAATGGTTTCTCCGGAAGGGACCCCGTAAAAACTCCGGATGTCCGGGCTTATTTCGAGGGTATAAGTGTTTGCGGTAACACGGGTAAGTTTTGCTTTTGGGAGGTTTGTTGTCCAGGGCGCAATCACATATTTCCAATCGGTTGACGAAGTGCTTTTATCAGTAATAACGCCGGTATGGGCATATACATCGCCGGTAAAGTCTTTCAGGCCGGCACTTCCCTGCGTTGCATCAAAAGTAATGGTTACCGCTTTGTTGTCGTTAGGCAAGGCCGGGTTGGTGGTTACCTGGGCAAAGCCGGGGATGACAAACAGAAAAAAAATCAGGAAAAGGGAACGTTTCATAGGTCGTATAAAAGAAAAAGCGCACCCCCGAAAGGATGCGCTTATAAGTTGCTGAATCTTTACTTTGCAGTAATGGTATATTTGAATCCGGTTGCCGAATTCAATATGAGTTCAATGTGGTAAGTTCCGGCAGTAACAGCGATGTTATCTCCTCCGTACTCCAGAGAGCCATTTGCACCGTTATCGCCAAAATTAATTGCCCAGTCATCGTTGGCGCGGAACTTAATGAGTCCGTTGGTCAGCGTAACATCTGCCTTCCAGACGTATTCGCCTTTGGCGGCAGTGAAGGTCATGTTTGTGTCTTCGCCCCAACCGCCCGGAGTTGCATCGCCAATAATTCCCCATGCGGTTTCAACAACTGTGTAGGTAAAGTCGTTCATGTTGGTACGAACACGGTAAAATCCATCTTTGGTTACCGACAGGTTGTCTTCGTCAGTCTGAGCCAGTGAGCCTGCAGTTGTTTTGCTGGCACCAAGGTCGCCGTCCCATCCGCTCTTCTGCGGAACGAATTTGAAGCCCGATCCATCTACGGTTATGTATTGGTAGGTGTCATACACTCCTGTTTCAACCATTTGCATTGCGATTGCATCGCCCGGGCTCCACCCGGCTACCACCGAACCTCCCAGAATTTTCGGGCTGTCGGATACGGTAATTGTTTTGCTGTTTAAATCTACAATGACAAAATAGTAGCCGTCACTTGTGCCTGAATTTTTAAAGTTACCTCCATCGACAGCCGTACATCCGATAAAGCTTGTAAACAGGTTAGCTCCCATACCGTTGTCCCAACTTCCTTTTTCGGGGAAGAATTTGAATTCTTTATCGGCTTTCAGTTGGAAGGCGCCAGCCCAAACGTTTGGAGATATGAAATTCATTTCCAGAGCATTGTTAATGTCCCAGCCCACAGACGTTGCTTCGCCAACAATATATATGGGTTTCCGCCAGTTCGCAAATTCAATAAAGATCTGGAAGGTTTCGTTCATCCATTCCTGATCAGCGCTAAAGGCTTTTACGGTCCAGGCATATGCCCCGGCGGCAATCTTATTCTGATCGAACAGGATTTTCCATTGAGCATGTGTCAATGAAATCTGGCTGGCTTTTCCTTCATTATCGGCACTTAAAGTTAATAGCGGACTAGAGAAGTCTCCGTTTTGCTTGTCGATATACAACTTGTAAGTTACATTTTTTGAAGTTGTTACGGCGTCATTCCAATCAAAAACCAACTGTTCGTTTTCGGTACTTCCATTGAGCAGAATAATACTCTTATCCAGCGGTTTAAGTAGAGTAAAATCGCTGACGCCATCGGCGCTGAGCGACAGTTTCAGGTAATTGGCTACCTGTCCCATTTTTACGTTAGGCGAACCGTTTTCAGCCTTTACATTCCATTTTACCGATACGACTCCGGTGTTTCCGCCTTTGCCGTAAATTTGTTTCAGTTCATCAAATGTGAGGGTAGCTTTGTTCAACGCTCCCGATTCATCAGAAGCTTTTGTCCAGAGGGGTTTCGAGAAATCACCGTCAGGAAGATCAAATTCAATGGTGTATTTGATCGAACTTCCCAACCCTGATTCGGCTTTTGCCCAGGAAAAAGTATAAGGTTCGGTGAGTGCTCCGGTGTTGATTTTTACCGTGACGTTATTTTCCGGACCGGCCAATTCAAAGGCGGTAATAGACTCTCCTTTGACTGTGAAATCGCCAATATCTTCAGTACAGGAGGCGAAGATTGTAACAATGGCAATTAACAAGATATATTTTACTAGCTTATTCATAATTTGTCTGTTTTATTGTTTGCCATTCATTATTCATACTGTTGGAAACCAAATTCAAAAGGCTTCGAGTTGACCGTTGTATTTCCACCGGCCTGATCATAAACTACTCCTGAAAATACGATCCGGCAGTTGGCAACATCGCTCAGGCTCACTCCGGTTGGTAAAGTGCCGACCATTTCCGGAAGAAAAGTAAAGGCATATTCTTTTTCCGGAGTGTATCGGGTAACTATCTTATCAACAGTCAGTATTGTGGTATTGTTGGCTGTCAGCAGGGTGACACTGGCTGTGATTTTGTCAGCGATCCTCAGTTTCTGATCTTCGCCTGATTCAATCAGGCTCAGGTTCAGATAAGCTGTAACCACATCCCGGTTTGAAACTTTGGCAGGAAACGTCCGGAAGTAGGCGGGGGTGAACTCAAGCGGGAGCAAGGTAATTTTGGTTTTGAGGTCTCCGGGGGTTTGTTTACTTCCATCCTGCGACCGAAGCAGGAACCCTATTTCCTTGATTTTCCCGGGGGCATCAGCAACACCAAATAACTCGGCCATGTTGTTGAATGTTACCTGGACTCCGTTGCGGGTGACGGTTTTCGGCAAAGAGAGTTTAAACTTGTTTGGACTTCCGGCCACAGCTTCGAGTTTGGCATTCTGAGAGATACTTCCCCAGTTTGGGGTTCCCTGATCATAGTCCAGAAGTGATTCTGAAGGATTTAATCCCGGAGCCCAGGCCCAGATGTATACATCGGTTAGTCCTTCAACAGCCGATCCGGTGACATCAAAAACGATGGATACGTTTTCGGTTAAAGCGTCAATCTCAGCAGGACTTACTGTAAATTTCGGCAGGGCAGTCTGTGCATGAATCGTAAACGCACTCATTACGATTATTAGTAAGACGGTTAACTTTTTCATAATCGGCTATTTTTTTGTAAGAGAATACACATATTTAATTTTAATCTTGCCGGTATCTGCCTGTTTGCGCTCTTCTTTGAACTGCACTTTGCCAATAATCACATCAGAAAGGCTTCCGAGGGCAATTTTTTGCGTTTTACCGCTATTGGAAAGCAGAATAGCCGAAGGAAATTTTTCATCGTCCAAAGTCCAGTTTCCGCTGGCCATCATCTGTACGTACGAATTTCCTTTGTTGGTAGAGAATGTTCCATCGGCGTTAAATGTGATGGAAAAATCGGTGTAGGCATGTCCGGCAAATACCGTCGTCAGATCCATGCGTGTAGCAAAATCCGGGAAATTCTTCGATTCGGCTTCGGCATCTATCTGCTCAAATTTTACCAGGTTCCAGGTTCCTGAAAGCATGGGTTTATAATCCGTTTTTTCACCGATTGGCGGAATCTCATCTGGCTGACAAGAGAAAACCAGAAGGGATATAAATAATACAGCGAATATATTTTTCATAATTCTTTAGATTTAATTTGGTTCCGGGTTTGCTTTAAATAATTCGTTGGCTTCTGAAGCACTGAATTGGATGACCAGACCAACATAGTCCCAGTCAACACCGCGGATAAGGATGTTTTCGCCTGCAGACCCGCGACGTTTCAGATCGTGCAGCTGGTAGCCTTCGCCCATCAGTTCCAAACGCCGTTCTGTTCTTGCAGCGCTAAGCACCACATCGGCAGTAGCAGTAGCAAGCAGATTTTTAGAGGTATTTCCGAAAGCTCTGGTCCGGATGTCGTTTACATCTTTGATAGCCGTTGTCAGGTCCGGAGAAGATTTCAAAAGTGCAGCCTCTGCCCGAAGTAATTTTTGTTCGGTCAGGCGATAGATTGGTACTATCGGAAATTCAGAGTTGAATTTACTGAAGGCAATGTATTCGTTCTCGGCTCCCGGGTTAAATACCTTGTAGAATAAATCGATACGCAAGTCGCCGGCACTGGCTTTAATTACATTTTTATAGACATCAGGAGCTACACGTATGTTCGGGATATTGGTACCGTCAGACCGGTACACGCCGAAGTCTCCTCCGACACGTTTCCCCGAGGTTTCATTTGAAACCAGCTTGAAAATCAACTCTGATTCGGGCGGGGTAGAGCTTAAGCCGGGAGCAAATGTAAAGACATTGCTGTTGACCACTTCCGATGATTTGGTATAAGCTTTTTCATAATCGTGCATCTGGAAATAAACTTGTGCCAATGCTGCTTTGGCCGCCCAGTTGGTTGCATAGGCAAAGCCTGAGTTGGTTGCCGGCAAGTCGGTTTCGGCCTCTGTCAGATCTTTGAGGATTTGCTGGTATACTTCAGCTACCGTATTGCGTGGGAGCAGTTCAACTTTGCTGTTTGTTTTTATAATTATTCCCGGATGGTCGTTGTTGGCAGTAAAACCGTACGGCTGAGCAAACAGCCTGACCACCGCAAAGTGTGAAATAGCGCGCAGGAATTTGGCTTCTGCGGCCATCCGTTTGGCATCGCTGTCGGTCATTCCTGAAACCAATCCGATGTTTTCGAGCACCAGATTTGAACGGAGGATGCAGATATATGCCTGTTCATAGGTTTCGTTATCGGTAAAATAGCCTGTCGTATACCGTTTATAAATGTTCACCATCTCATCGGTAATGCCGTCACGCAAAACAACATTGTCAGCCAACAGCTCGGATGTACGCTGGAATCGGCCTCCGTAGAACCCGTTTACCACATCGTAGGCGGCATTCAACAGTTGCTGAACATCGTCTTTGGTTTGAATGGCATCTGTTTTCAGTATGACTCCTTCGGCAACCGGGTTTATTTCCAGCAAGCTTTCGCACGAGCTGAAGAACATCCCAATCAAAAATGTTAATATCAGATATCTTTTTTTCATTGCTGTAAATTTTTTAGAATGAAATATTTAAACCAACGGTAACCACTCGTTCCTGCGGAGGAGTGAGGAAGCTCACATTTGCACTCATGTTGCGGTCTCTTGCGTCATCGTGGTCGCGGGCAACTTCGGGGTCAGCTCCCGGATATTTGGTAAAGGTGAGCAGGTTGGTTCCGGCTACGAATACCCGCATGGCGGAAATGCCTGCTCCGGCAACCATTTTGTTGGGGATGTTGTAGGTAAGGACAACATTTTTCAGGCGGATGTAATCGCCATTAAACAGCCACATGGTCGAGTTGAACCACTGTTCACCGTCTTTTCCGTAGTTGATTCCTTCGAGCGACATGCGGGGATACTTGGCAATGTCTCCGGGTTGTCTCCAGCGATCGAAAATGTCAGTCCGGAAATTCCAGTTAGAGGCCAGCCCCATTTGTCGTTTTGAGGAAGAATCATAGATTTGAGCCCCTTTACTGAAAGTGAATAAGGTACTTAGTTCAAATCCTTTGTAGCGGAAGGTATTGGTAAGTCCGCCGGTAAAATCGGGAATCACTTTTCCGGCGGGAACAGCAAATCCTTCTCCTCCTTCAAATTTGTACGTTTTGGTTTCGTTGCCTTGTTTGTCGAGGTAAATCGGGCGTCCGTCAGCCGGATCAATTCTTGAAAACCGTACCAGGCGGTTGGTTCCTACCGGATAGCCTTTCAGGATACGGGTATCATTGGTTCCGCCACCGATTTCTTCCGTAGTTAAACCACCCACATCAGTCACCTCGTTGCGAAGCGTTGATATGTTGAATTGGGTGTCCCACTGAAATTTGCCGGTGAGGTTTTTTGTAGTCAGGCTGAATTCAATCCCTTCGTTAACAATAGAAGCGATGTTTTGCCACTGGCTTCCGTAACCTGAGCTGGTGGAGATGGCAACATTGATAAAAATGTCATCGGAGTTTTTCAGGAAGTAGGCGAACTCTGTACCGATCCGTCCTTCAAAAAAACGAGCTTCGAAGCCTAAGTCCAGGCTCTTGGTTGTTTCCCATTTCAGATCGGGGTTTTCAAATTTCTCGGGATAGCGGATAGGCAAACCATTGTATTGTTGTTCCGGAGTAGTCGACAGTTTGTAAGTCCCGACGTGTTCGTAGTTCGGGATATTCGAGTTCCCGGTAATTCCGTAGCTGGCTTTTAATTTCAGGAATGACAATAGATTATTTCCTTTCAGAAAATCTTCTTCCGAGACAATCCATCCCAGGGCAAGGGTTGGAAAATAGCCATACTTGTTGTTTTTTCCGAAACGCGAAGAACCGTCACTCCGCAAGGTTGCCTGAGCAATATACCTGTCTTTGTACATGTAGTTAAGCCGACCGAAGAAACTGAGAAAACGCCAGTGTTCGTCACGTAGTTTGGTGCTACTTTCTTTTACTTCGCGGCTCTCGTCCCAGTTGGTATTAACACCAGTGGTGAGTGATTCCTGAAGTTCATGTCCAAGCATGGCTTTCAGGTCGTGTCCGTTTTGTAATCCGAAGTTGTAGTTGGCCACCACATTGTAGTTCCAGTTATAAACTTTCCGGTCGTTTTTCCAGCGATAGTCTTTTCCTGAAGAGCGCATATAACCTTGCTCGGTGCCCAAATTCTGGAAATCCATAAAATCCAGTGCTCCGGTAAAGCTGAAACTCAGTTTTGACGTGGGTAAATAATTTAGAATGAAGCTGTTGATTGTCCTCAGTTCGTCATTGCTTTCTTTTCTCAGCTCGTTCACCATCACCGGGTTTGCAGAGTTTCCTCCTCCTTTAAAAAAAGTTCCGTCGGCATTATAAACCGGGTAAATAGGAAGGGCATATCCCATTGCCGCACCCAAACCACCATCCCAAGGGTTTCCGGGGAGTGAGGTGGAGGTTTTCGCAAGGGTTGAGGTTACTGCAAGGTTCAATTTTTTGGAAGGGCTGTAGATTAGATTCAGATTTCCGTTTCCACGCTCCAGGTCATTGTTTACCAGATAGGATTGGTTATTTGTGAACGAACCACCCAAACGGGCGATCAGGTTTTTGGCAACACCAAAGTTGGCATCCAGGTTATATTCCTGTTTGTACCCGGTACGTGTTACTTCGTCCCACCAGTCGGTATCGTATTTTTGAGCATCGGTCCAGGTCATTCCTCCCGGCAGTTTCTGCGGAATACCGGTGTTCCCGTCATTTTCCCAAGCTTCCTGATATAATTGCAGCCATTCAGCCGAGTTGGTCATGTTCACCTTCTTGGTTGGGCCACTGAAGCTTTGTTTGGTGCTGAATTCCAGTTTCAGCTCTTTGCCTTTGGCTTTTTTCGTGGTAATAATTACAACCCCGTTGGCTCCGCGTGAACCATATATACCAGTAGCAGAAGCATCTTTCAGTACTTCAATTGATTCAATGTCGTTGGTATTTATCGACGACAATGGATTGATGTTCATTCCTCCGGTGCGTCCGCCAAGTCCAAAAATATCATTGGTGATTGGTATTCCGTCAACCACATACAGCGGATCGCCAGCAGAGTTGATGGAAGCAACCCCCCGGACACGGACCACAGCCCCAGCTCCGGCCATCCCGCTTCCCGAAGTTACGCTTACTCCGGGGGCCTGGCCGGCTAAAACTGATTCGAAGGAAGAGCTTAATTTATCGCCGATGTCTTTGCTGTCAATTTTGGCAATGGAGCCGGTAATTTCCCGTTTCTTTTGGATACCATAACCAACAATAACGACTTCATCAATCTGTTCCGTGCTGGCTTTCAGTGAAATGTTCAGTGTGCTTTGTGTGTCAATCTTTACTTCCTGTGTAATATATCCTACAAAGGAAAATAGTAAGCTGGCGCCTCTTTGTGCGTTAATGGTAAACTCACCATTAAAATCGGAAATCGTTCCATTGGTAGTTCCTTTCACTACAATAGATACACCCGGTAAAGATTCTCCCGATGAGCTATCGGTAACTTTACCCGTTAATACTGACTGTTGAGCCATTGCGAAATTTCCAAGCAAAAGCGACAGAATCAATATTAATACATTTAGGTTTTTGCGAATAATCCTCATGTTTTAGTAATTATTGGTTCAAATACTCGTTTTTAGATTCATACAACCAAATTTTAGTTCGTTCTGCTGATGTTTTTCCGTTTTACACTCGTTTAAAATTAATTCCGAGACTAAAGTATGGAAAGCGTTAAGATTTAGTTAAAAAATGTTATCGCCGGTTTACTGCAATCGTTTGCGGTGTCGTTTGCATTCAAAGTGTTTTAAAACAGGTAGTTACTGGTGGGTATTTTTCATGTGCTTTAGCTACAGGGTCATCATATTTTGACCTTGACAATAAATGACTATCTTTATTGTACTGTTTATTAAAATGGCCCAAATCAACGACTTTATGCGCAGTAGTCAGATTACAATAAAAGATATTGCACGGATTTTAGGTATCTCACCTTCAACAGTTTCCAGAGCACTGAAAGATCATCCGGACATCAATGCGGATACGAAAAGGGCGGTGAATGAACTGGCCAACAAACTCAAATACCAGCCCAATGCGGTGGCTCTTAGCCTGAAAAACAGCCGCAGCAATACCATCGGGGTGATTATTCCTGAGATTGTCCATTATTTCTTTTCCTCGGTAATCAGCGGCATCGAGGATGTTGCTTCGCAGAAAGGCTTTACCGTTATTATTTGCCAGTCAAATGAAAGTTTCGAACGGGAGGTTGCCAATGCCCGCACTTTACTCTCGCACCGTGTTGACGGGATTCTGGTCTCCATTTCCAAAGAAACTCATTCGTTCGATCACCTGACCAATCTGCAGGAAGGTGGAATTCCTCTGGTGTTTTTCGACCGTATTGCTCCCGAAATAGTCGCCGACCAGGTAATCATTAACGATATGGAAGCTTCGCGCAATGCGACCCGCCATATGATTGAAACCGGCAGAAAACGGATCGCACATTTTGCCGGCCCGCAAAGTCTGGTTATCGGGCGAGAGCGTCTTCAGGGTTATCTGAATGCCCTGGCCGAATCGGGATTACCGGTTGATAACCGCCTGATTGTTGAGGCCGATACTTATGAGAAAGCCCGCAATGCTGTGGTTGAAATGCTGGATTCCGGGATTGTTCCTGATGGCATTTTTGCAGTCAATGATCTGACGGCCATCGGAGCTATGCAAACCATCCAAAAGAGGGGTTACAAAATTCCTGACGACATAGCTATTGTAGGGTTCAGTGATGGCCGGTTCTCCGGAATTACCGACCCAAATCTGACTTCGGTTGATCAGCACGGTTACGAAATGGGAACCATAGCCGCTGAGATGCTTTTCCGGCGTATTTTATCGGGCGATACCGAATACATTCCTCAGGTAAAAGTGTTGAATGCCGATTTGATTGCGAGGGGAAGTTCGGTGAAAGAATAGTCAGATCGTGGCCTTTTCAGAAAAAAGATCGCTTTATTGAATATTTTTTTCACACTTGCTGCAAACGTTTGCAATGCGGTTTTTTCTGTTAAAACTCCTGTTCGCCCTTTATAATAAGGCATTTGAGAGGGGTTGCCGATTTGGATTTCTCCTAAAAGCTTATTTATATTTGTATCGTTAATTCCGCTTTGTTAATTCCGTTTATACTTCATGGGGTTTCCTGAAAAGTGTTTCAGGCTGACTACAATTAATTCCGAACATTTTAATGATGTCTTTTGGATTGGCATTAAAGTGATAATCCAAATTAAAGGTGCAATTTGCCTGACCGGGTAAATCTTCTTAAGACCGAAGTTTTTATATCCGGAGTCCGTTATTTTGTATCCTGAAATTTAAATTAGAACCAATGAAGAAAAAACCTGCTTTAAGCTTTTGGCAGATATGGAACATGAGTTTTGGCTTCCTGGGTATTCAGTTTGGCTTTGCCCTTCAGAATGCCAATGTCAGCCGCATTTTTGAGACGCTTGGCGCCAACGTGAACGACATACCCATTTTGTGGATTGCCGCTCCGGTTACCGGATTGGTGATGCAGCCTATTGTAGGTCATCTGAGCGACAAAACATGGGGCCGTTTTGGCCGCCGCCGTCCATTCTTTATGCTTGGTGCTGTTTTAGCTTCACTGGCTTTGCTGGTGATGCCCAACTCGCCTTCGCTGTGGATCGCCGCCGGAATGCTCTGGATCATGGATGCTTCCATCAACATTTCGATGGAACCGTTTCGTGCCTTTGTGGGCGACATGCTCCCGGGCGAGCAGCGTACCCGCGGATTTGCCATGCAGAGTTTCTTTATCGGGCTGGGTGCTGTGGTGGCTTCCGGTTTGCCCTATATCCTGAATGAATGGTTGGGCGTAGCCAATATTCCTGAAGCAGGAGAAAAGATTCCGCCATCGGTCCGGTATGCTTTTTACCTCGGAGGTGCAGTCTTTTTTCTGGCCGTTTTGTGGACCGTTTTACGTACCAAAGAATATTCGCCCAATGAACTAAAAGAGTTTGAGGAAGAAAATATTCAAAGTCAGGGGCTTGCGCAGTTCAACTACCGCGAACCGGTTGAATTACTGAAAAGCTTCTTTAGCCAGGGATTTATTTGGTTACTGGTCGGAAGCGGATTCAGCTACCTGATTTTTTTACAGGGTTGGGAAAAAGAGCTTTACGTGATCTCGGTTGGCCTGGCGGTTTTCGGAATCATTTTGCTGGTCACCGGCTGGAATACCCGTCAGGGGCTTACCCGCAACGGATTGGTTGAGGTGATGACCGACTTAATGAACATGCCCAAAACAATGAAACAGCTGGCCATTGTTCAGTTCTTCTCGTGGTTTGCACTGTTTGCCATGTGGATTTATTCAACATCGGCAGTAACCAGTCACATCTACGGAACCAGCGACACCACCAGCGAATTGTATAACAAAGGAGCCAACTGGGTCGGATTTTTATTCGCGATCTACAACGGTTTTGCTGCAGTCATGGCATTTATTCTTCCGGCATTGGCCAAAGCAACCAGCCGGAAGATGGCTCATGCTATTTCGCTGGTTATTGGCGGAATAGGGCTGATGTCGTTCTATTTGATCAAAGACCCGAACCTGTTGCTGATTTCGATGGTGGGTGTCGGAATTGCCTGGGCGAGTATTTTGTCTATGCCTTATGCAATCCTCACTGGCTCGCTGCCTGCCGCGAAGATGGGAACCTACATGGGAATTTTTAATTTTTTCATCGTCATTCCGCAAATCTTTGCAGCCAGTATTCTCGGGTTCTTTACCAAATTTTTGTTTGACGGACATGCAATTTATGCCCTCGTTCTGGGTGGTGTATCATTGCTGATTGCCGCTGTTAGTGTATTGTTTGTTGATGATGTTGATCAGAAATAATGAATGAAAATGATTGAAGCCTGTTTGTTTGATCTGGATGGGGTAGTGGTTGATACTGCCAAATACCATTTTATAGCCTGGAAGG
>JAEUSS010000157.1 GCA_016788685.1 Prolixibacteraceae bacterium
AGCGCATTATCCGTTTCCTGACTTTCAGCAAGGATAAATATGCCGTTGCTTACAGCGAGAGAAGAAGAAATAAATCAAAAGCTAAAACTGAAAAGGAGAACTAAGGTATGTCAGCAAATTCAAGTGAAATCAGATATTTAACCCCGCCATCGGTTGAAATCAAGAAGAAAAAGTATTGCCGCTTTAAAAAGAACAAAATCAAATTTGTTGACTACAAAGACCCGGAATTTTTGAAAAAATTCCTGAACGAACAAGGTAAAATTTTACCTCGCCGTATTACCGGAACCTCTTTGAAGTATCAACGCAAAGTGGCTAAAGCAGTTAAAAGAGCTCGTCATATCGCGTTACTTCCATATGTTACTGATATGATGAAATAATTTTAAAGCTGAATAAGAGATGGAAGTTATATTATTGCAAGATGTTGCACGTTTAGGATCAAAAGATGACGTTTTAACCGTGAAAGACGGTTTCGGACGCAACTACCTGATCCCTCAGAAGATGGCTATTATCGCCACCGAATCAGCAAAAAAAGTATTGGCTGAGAACACCAGACAAAGAGCTCACAAAGAAGCAAAACTGAAAGAACTTGCTTTAGCTGTTGCTGAGAAACTTAAAACTGTTCAATTGGTTATTGGTGCAAAAACCAGCTCTACCGGAAAAATCTTCGGTTCGGTTAATACCATCATGCTGGCTGAAGCTATCAATGCCAAAGGATTTGAAATCGACCGCAAACAGATCATGATTTCAGACGACAGTGTTAAAGAAGTTGGAAATTATACTGCCAAAATCAAATTACACAGAGAAGTAATTATTGAATTAGGCTTTGAAGTAGTTTCTGAATAATTTTTATAATCGTTTATAAATACAGATTCAAACATTTTTTCAAACAAATAGAGCCACTCGTCCTCACATGCGGGTGGCTTTTTTATTTCATCGAAATCAAATAATAATTTGTGGTTATGAAAAAGTTCCGGATAAACGGAACTGATGAAACCAGCTTCCATGCTACTCTCGGCTTTAGCCCGAATTTTATTTCATAATTCGGATTTATCAGATAAAATATCCTCCGGTCCTTCCTGAAATTTTCTCTTCTCAGAATTTGTTCAAACCGTTCAATGTTTATACCTGTCTGCTTTATTTCCAGGAGCCCTTCTATTTTTGCATCTGTTGTCCTGAATGATTTCAGAATAAACCGATAAACAAAACGGGGTAATATGTGAAAATAGGGAAGTTTGGATAAAAATTTATTCTCACACACCTGCTGATGCCCGCCAAACGGGCTAAACCACGGAGGAAAGCCCAGGAAAAATTTACCTCCCGGTTTCATGAACTTCTTTACATGACGCATAAATTCATTCTGTCCGTGAATATGTTCCAACACATCCCGGGTAATTATAACATCAAACTGCCCAATCTCCCCGGCACTTACATCATAGATGTCAGCATGAATAAACTCGATATTCTTTGAACCTTCCATATCTTCAAAGAATCTGTTTGCATTCTCTATTTTGCCTTTCGACATGTCTATCCCAACAATCCGTTTGCACCCCGCCTTAAGAAAAGGCAGCAGATTCCCCCCTTCTCCACATCCGATTTCCAGTACCGAAGTATCTTCGGTGATCGCCTTTACCTCGTTTATGAAAGAGAATACATATTTTTCCGTTGTTTTTGATTGCTCTTCAAAATACTTCTTCC
>JAEUSS010000174.1 GCA_016788685.1 Prolixibacteraceae bacterium
CCTGTCGATATTGGGTGTCGGGGCCAGTTTCGATATCGGATGCCCGTACGCACTGATGGTCTGAAAGGCATGATCGTCGGTAAAGATGCAAACAATATTGGGCTGCTTTTTCGCTTTGTTTTCCTGTGCTTCGGTTGTGCCCGCTGCCAGCAAAACCGGAAAAACAACTCCCGTAAAATATTTCAGGTGCCTCATTTCCGCTTATTTAAAATTCATGTTGGGTTTACCGCCCAGTTCGATAACCATTTTTCCGCCGTCAACAACCTTCTGAAACGGCACAAAACAGCTCGCTGATTTTTTCCCGTTCAACGCCACTGACTGGATATAAAGGTTGGATTCAGAATTATTCTTCGTTTCGATGGTGAACGTTTTTCCCTTGTAGTACTGTTTGTTCAGCTTAATGGTCACTTTATCAAACAACGGACTGCCGACCTGGAATTTAGGGTCGATTTCGGTCAGGCCTTTCACATCGAACAGGCCGATGGACGACATCACATACCAGGCACCCAATTGTCCCTGATCTTCGTCCTGTCCGTAGCCGTAGCCGTGAATGCCTTCGGTTCCGTAAAACTCGTTGCAGATGGCCCGCACCCATTTTTGCGACAGCCAGGGTTTTCCGGAGAAATTAAACATCCACGACACGTGCAAATTGGGTTGGTTTCCGTGATTGTATAATGTTTTCAGGCCGGCAAACGCGTCAACCTCTTTGCCCCCGCCAAAAATATTTTTCCGTGATTCGATAAAAATGCTGTCCAACCGATTGTTGAATGTTTCCTTTCCCAACAGTTTCACCAGCTCTTCCGCCTGATGAGGCACATAAAACGTATATTGTACGGCGTTTCCTTCCTGAAAACCAATCCAGGGAGCCAAGGGATCGAACTTATCGATGAATTTTCCTTTTGTATCCTTTGGCCTGATCAGTTTGGTCTGGTCGTCAAAGAGCAGTTTCCATCCGCCGGCCAGGTTGCTCAGTTTTTCGTAATCGGCTGTTTTGCCCAGTTGTTTGGCAAACTGCGCCACGGCATAGCTGCTGAATGAATATTCGAGGGTGTGGGAAGCTCCGAATCCCGAGCCTTCTTCAATGGTTCTCATGTTAAAGCGCTCTTCGTACGGACAATAACCTCGTTCCACGAATTGCCTGGTATCCATTTTTCCGGCACCTTCTATTCTTCCCTGCCATCCGATTTCGTTTTTCAGGGCTGCTTCGTAGGCTAAGTCAACATTAAAATCGCGGATTCCGCAGTTATAAGCCGAAGCAATGGCCAAACCGGTAAAATTGGTTCCGACCCCTGACACATACTTGCTGCACGCAATTCCGTCGCCCAGCCAACCGGCATCTTTGTAAACCAGCAACTGGCTTTGAACCCAGTCGGAGTAATATTCCGGATAAGCTACTGCCCACAATTGAGTGAGGTTCCAAAATCCTCCCCAGATGGCATCGGTATTGTAATGATGATGAACCGGCTGACCTTTTTTATCAAGTTCGATTTGTCCGTTCTCCCCGTTATTCATCGGATAGGCTCCGTTCACATCACTGGCGAGCCCGCGGCCAAGCAGGGCATGAAACAATCCGGTATAAAATTTCACCTTATCGCTTTTACTCTTCCCTTCAACCGTAATACGCCCCAAATATTCTTCCCAGGTTTTGTTGGCAATCTTGCGGGCCTGGTCAAAATCCATATTTTTTGCTTCAGTTTCCAGATTCAGACGGGCATTAGCGACTGACGTGTAAGAAAGTCCAAGCTTTATTTCTACTGCCTCATTTTCTTCGGTGCTGAAGGTAAAGTACAGGCCTGCGCCAACTCCTCTTTCTTCCGTTTTATCCGGAGTTATTTTGTCTTTGACGAAACTTCCCAATGACGCAGGTTTTTTGTTCATCCTTCCGGAGAAATACATCCGGACATCGGCTCCTTTCTGATAAATATTAACATATACGGGTGATGTAATCACATAACCTTCAATCCTTCCGTCGCCGGTATATTGCACAAAAGCATCTTTCACTTTGCCGCTTTCTCCCTGTTGATTCCCGATATCAAAAAGCACATGTGCCTGATTGGTTTTTGGAAAGGTGTAGCGGTGAAATCCCACCCGTTTGGTGGCAGTAAGCTCTGCTTTAACCCGGTAATCTTTCAGGAAAACAGAGTAGTAGCCCGGCATGGCATGTTCGTCTTTTTTATCAAACGACGACCGGTAGCCTTCTTCGGTTTTATCCAGAGCTCCCGGAATGGTTTGCAAAACTCCGGTGGAAGGAGCTATAACTACGCCGCCAACCTGAAACTCGTGAAAATTGGCAAACCCTTCGATGGATGTGTGGCGGAAATCGTAGCCAACAGCCTGCCATCCGCCCGGGTTACCCAAATGCGCATCGGTTGAAGGCGCCAATTTTGCCATTCCGAAAGGTACAGCTGCAGGTGTATAAAAGAACCAGCGGCAATGTGCCGTTCCGATGTTCGGATCGACACAATCGATCGGTTTTTGCCCTTTCGCGATGCTGAATACGCTGGCATTGAGCAACAACGACAGCACCACAATTCCTGAAATCTTCAGATATGTTTTATTTTTTCCCATGTCTGTGTTTTTTATCGAATGATCGTTTTTTCTTTTATTGTGCTGATTTTAAATTCATTTTTAGAGTCAGGGTACCGTAAGGTTTCATCCAAACAGTTTCTCCTGTCAGTTTTTCAATTTGCTGCTCCCGGTTATCCGACACATAAACGGATTCGGGTTTTATGCTGCCCCATTCAATGGCCGACTGAACCGGTTGGTTTGACAGATTTACCAGCCTGACGATATACCCTGATTTATCTTTCGAGGGGCGAATGGTTGAAACGGAAATCTTATTCCGTCCGCCAAGCCAGAACAATGGTTCATAAGCACGGGCACTTCCGGAAACTACGCCCATAAGCGGCTGTGCGACTTCCTGGCTCCTGATTTTCGATTCGTGCGAATAGGGCTTCAACGGGATGATCGAATATTTAAACGATACTCTTCCTTCTTGTGAAGCTTTATAATTGGTTCTCCACGAGTTATTCATTACCCATGAATAAATGGTCGACGAAGAGCTTGCAGACCGTTTCCATTCCAGAAAATTCTTCTGGTCTTTTTGCCATTCCTCTCCGGTCATCCCGCCGATTTCAAGGAGCGGAGCATCCACCGTGGTTAGCAGTACACTCTGGCTTATGCCTGAAATGGTAACCCCGTTGTTTACACTGTAAAAATTCTTGTTTGCCCCCGAAAGCTGTTCCCGCTCCGGCCTCATTTCGCCAAAAGCCAGGTCGATAACAGTCTCGCTGTTCGGAACATTAAACGGAAACTT
>JAEUSS010000188.1 GCA_016788685.1 Prolixibacteraceae bacterium
CTGACGGAAGCCTGATGCTGAACATGCGCGACGACCGCAACCGTAAAGATAAGGGAGAGACTAACGGGCGTGCAGTGGCTGTTACAACCGATCTGGGTAAAACATGGACTGCACATAAATCTTCTAACTCGGCTCTTCAGGAGCCCAATTGCATGGCCAGCATCATCAGTGCCGATATCGAAATCAACGGAAAAACGCAACAGGTACTATTTTTCTCTAATCCCGACAGCAAAACCGAGCGCAGCCATATGACCATCAAAGCCAGTCTCGACGGTGGTTTGACCTGGCCCAAAGAATATCAGGTTGTACTGAATTCTGAAGCTGGTTATGGTTATTCGTGCATGAGCATGGTGGATGATAAAACCATCGGAATTCTTTACGAAGGTGTGAAAGAACTTTATTTCCAGAAAATTCCGGTTTCAGATGTGTTGGGTTCATTGTTTAAAAAATAGAAGAATGGTCAGCCGGGACAGAAAATACAAGTGGAGAAAGATTACCGGGTGGACGGTACTTTGCTTTTTTCTGTTCCAGAATGTGTGCGGACAGAAAAAAGCGGATGCGATTCCGGCTTTAATTCCGATGCCGCAAAAATTAACATGGAACAAACAAAGTTTTAAGATTGAAGGAAACGAATCCCGCATGGTTCACCGGATCGTGTCTAATCTTCCTGAAGTTCCCGTTAATTCGGATGAGGCTTATTTCCTGAAAGTGACAGCGGACTCAGTCGTACTTCAGGCCAAAACCTCCAAAGGACTTTTTCGCGGGAAACAGACCATCAGGCAATTAACATGTGTTGAAGGCGGAAAACGGTTCGTTGCCGGCTGCGCAATAGCCGACTGGCCAGCTTTTCAAATCAGAGGTTTTATGCAGGATGTCGGGCGTAATTTTATGTCGCTTCCCATGCTGAAAGAACAGATTGAGGTGATGGCGGCATACAAATTCAATGTTTTTCACCTTCATTTGACCGATAATCCCGGATGGCGGTTAGAGAGTAAAAAATATCCGCAACTGTCTGCGGCAACCTCGAATAGCCGATGGCCCGGAAAATATTATTCGCAGAAAGATTTTCTGGAACTGGTCCAATACTGTGATGATCGCTTCATCACGCTGGTTCCCGAATTTGATATCCCGGGGCATTGTGAGGCCTTCCGAAAAGCTTTTGCACTCGATTCGATGAGTGATCCGCGGGTACAACCTGTTTTGCTCGAATTGATCGACGAACTTTGCGCCCTGGTTCCTGCTGAAAAAATGCCTTTTATTCATTTAGGAACCGATGAAGTCTGGCATTCGTACGAGCGTCCGGCGCCCGGTTTGCTGGAAGCGGCGGTAGCACGCGTGAAAAAGAACGGTCGCGAAGTGGTTGTCTGGCGGCCGGGACAGCAAATTGATTCGGATAAGACATCGATCACTCAGCTGTGGTCGTCAAACGGAAAACCGAAAGCCGGCCACCGGTATATCGATTCGCGGTTGAATTATCTGAATCATCTCGATCCGCTGGCAGGAGTTGCCCAGCTTTATTTCGACCGGATTTGCGGTGCAGCCCAGGGCGATTCGTTACGCTTGGGCGGAATTCTCTGCTGCTGGAACGACAACAATGTCAACGATGAATACGATATTATCCGGCAAAATCCGGTCTACCCCGGAATGTTAACCTACAGTGAAACGTCCTGGAAAGGGCAGCCGATTGATCCGAGTGAAAACTTCCTGGCAAAACTTCCTTCTCCTGAAAATGAACTGTACAAAGCCTTTCAGGAATTTGAAGAACGATTGGCCGTTCATCGCGACCGCTATTTTCAGGATAAACCTTTTCCGTATGTAAAACAGTCGGAAATTGAATGGAAGATAGCCGGGCCGTTTGATCATGAAGGAGATTTGAACCGGTCGTTTTCCCCGGAATATGGCCTTCAGAAAAAATATCCTGTTGCCGGGGAAAAAGTCAGCTGGACCGGACCGTATTATGGCGGAACCATTCACATCCGGCATTTCTTCGGATTCCCGTCTCATTTCTCCGAAAGGCAGGGAACCGTTTTCGCGGCGACTAACGTCTGGTCTCCCAAAGATCAGGAGATCGGCTGCTGGATCGGATTTTACGATTGGTCCCGCTCGGCAGGCAGAAGGGGAGGGCCGTTTCCCGGGCAAGGCCAGTGGCATACCACCGACCCGAAAGTGTGGGTAAACCGCAAAGAGGTTTGTCCTCCGGTTTGGAGAAATCCGGGATTGGCAGAGAATACCGAGGAAATTCCTTTCGAAGATGAGAATTATTTCTTTCGCGAACCAGCAACGATCAGCTTGAAAAAGGGCTGGAATGAAGTGTTGCTCAAAGTGCCGCAGGGCGCAAACTCATGGAAATGGATGTTTACGTTCGTCCCGGTAAAAATGGAAAACGGACAAGTTAAAGAGGTTGAAGGACTCAGGTTCTCGGTTGAAAAATAAATGAAGATTTGTAAGGTGATGATGTACAGAGGCTATATAAAAGTTTTGCTGATCGGGTTTTTTATGTTCCGGTTGGTTTCAGGGGTCAGCCAGACTGCTATTCAGAAGATCAGGATTGCCTGTGTAGGAAATTCTGTAACGTATGGTTTGGGCCTGAACGACAGGGAAACAGAAAGTTATCCGGCTCAGCTTCAACAATTACTTGGCTCAACTTATGAAGTTGGAAATTTTGGCCTCAGCGGTGCTACATTGTTGAGCAAAGGCCACCGTCCATACATCCTTACCGATGAATATAAACGAGCATTGGCTTTTAACCCCGATGTTGTCGTGATCGGTCTTGGCCTGAATGACACCGATCCGCGTAACTGGCCAAATTTCAGGGATGAATTTATTCCGGATTATTTGAAAATCATACGCTCATTTCAAAACTCGGGCAGCCAGTCGCCTAAGGTTTTTATTTGCCGGATGACACCGGTTTTTAATTCGCATCCGAGATTTAAATCGGGTACACGCGATTGGTTTTGGCAAATTCAGGAAAAAATTGAGCAGGTTGCCAGGGTTGCTCAAGTGGGGCTGATTGATTTGCACACTCCGTTGTATGCGCATCCTGACCTGTTCAAAGATGCTCTTCATCCTGATCAGGCCGGGGCCGGAATCATTGCAAAAACGGTATCCCGGCACATTACCGGAAACTATGGCGGATTAAAACTGGCTCCGGTTTTTATGGATCACATGGTTTTCCAGCAAAAAGCAAATATTCGGGTTTGGGGTAAGGCTGATGCAGGTGATGAAGTCGTTGGTGCATTCGGTAAACAGGTCGGAAAATGTGTGGCCAGCGAATCGGGTGATTGGGCCTTGACTTTTGATCCGGTTCCCGCCGGTGGTCCGTATACGCTTAAAGTTTCGTCAGGAAACCGGCAGGTTATTGTTCTTAATGATCTCATGGTCGGCGAGTTGTGGGTTTGTGCGGGGCAGTCAAATATGGAGTTTCCGCTGAAGGAGGCAGCCGCTGCTTCAGCGGATGTTTTGAGGTCGGCCAATCCCGGTATTCGTTTGCTC
>JAEUSS010000239.1 GCA_016788685.1 Prolixibacteraceae bacterium
GCCGGCTCCGGGCATCGAAGTGGTTTATTTTCATGCCACCAACCGCTGCGTAACCTGCGAGGCCGTTGAAACCGTCACCAAAGAGGCCCTGAAAGAATATTACGGCAACCAGATCAGCTTTAAATCGGTCAACCGCGACGAGGACAAAGCCAATCCGCTGATGAAAAAACACAAAGTCAGCGGGCAGACGCTGCTGATTATCAAAGGCGACAAAGCCGAAAACCTGACCAACTTCGCTTTCATGAATGCCCGGACCAAACCCGAAAAACTAAAAGCAAAGATCAAGGAAACCATCGACCGGATGTGATCCGCCCACTCAACCCATATTCACCAATAAAACCATGTCTGCCTGATGGAAATGCTCCAGACCTTGTTTGAAAACTCACAGCTTCCGTTGCTCTCAGCATTCCTGCTGGGGCTGATGACGGCCATCAGCCCGTGCCCGCTGGCCAGCAACATCACAGCCATTGGCTACATCAGCAGAGACCTGGAGAGCCGCCGGACCGTATTTTACAACGGACTGGTGTACACCCTGGGGCGTGCGGTGAGTTACACCCTCATCGGCCTGCTGTTTTATTTCGGAGCAGGCCAGTTCGAACTTTCCAGCTTCTTTCAGGAATGGGGCGAGAAGCTGCTTGGCCCGTTGCTCATTGTCATTGGCTTGTTTATGCTTGGTGTTTTAAGCCTGACCATACCCGGAATCAGCCGCCTCACCGGGAAGATGGAAAACCGCAGCAACAGCGGATTCTGGGGAGTTCTGCTGCTCGGGATGGTCTTTGCACTGGCATTCTGCCCCTACAGCGGAGTTCTGTATTTCGGCATGCTCATCCCGATGACCATCAGCAGTGCGTCGGGCTTGTATCTGCCGGTTGTTTTTGCCTTCGGAACAGGTATTCCGGTAGTTATTTTTGCCTGGTTTATTGCCTTTTCGCTGGGTTCGCTCGGAGGGTTCTACAACAAGCTGAAAAACTTTGAATTCTGGTTTCGCCGGGTGATTGCGGCTTTGTTCATACTTGTTGGTATCTATTACACGATCAGGTTTTTCATTTAAAAAATTTTGAGATTATTGTTCGTCATTTTGCGAACAACCCATAGCATTACAGATGGAAAAAAGAAAAAGAATAAAACTCCTTACCTCTATTGCAGTATTATTACCTGCGATATTTGCGTTGTATTACTTTCTTCAGCCGTTGGTTGATTACATCACGTATACCGTGATTGAGCTAAATGCCGAAACTCACCTGGGAAAGTCGGTCAATTTTTTCGTTTACGACACCATTAAAATTCTGATTCTGCTGTTTCTCATCAGTTCGCTAATGGGCATGGTAAATGCCTACTTCCCGGTTGACAGGCTTCGTATTTATCTGACCACTAAAAAAATGTACGGATTCCAGTATTTTCTGGCATCGTTGTTTGGCGCCATTACTCCTTTTTGTTCCTGCTCATCCATCCCCCTTTTTATCGGCTTCGTGAAAGGCGGAATTCCTCTTGGGGTAACCTTCGCTTTTCTGATAACTTCACCGTTGGTAAACGAAGTTGCAGTAGCCATGTTTCTTGGGCTGTTTGGAATTAAAGCCACACTTGTTTATGCCGTAAGCGGCATTTTACTGGGTACTATCGGTGGATTTATTCTTGGCAAGCTTAAACTTGACCGGCATCTGTCGGACTGGGTTAAAGAAATACAAGCAAACTCGGAAGAGGAATCGGAACAATGGGAAACCGACCATACCCCTTTTGCCGACCGGCTGCCCGTCATTATCCGTGAGGGCTGGGGAATTGTAAAAAGCGTATTGCTGTATGTAGTTATCGGAATTGGTATAGGCGCTGCCATGCACGGGTATGTGCCCGAAAATTTCTTTACAGCCTATCTCTCAGCCGACAAATGGTATGCAGTCCCCCTCGCCGTAATATTGGCAGTTCCGATGTATGCCAATGCTGCCGGTATCGTTCCGGTCATCCAGGTTTTTGTGGCCAAAGGAGTACCCTTGGGAACTGCAATGGCTTTTATGATGGCCGTTGTTGGCTTATCTCTTCCGGAAGCAACCCTCCTCAAAAAAGTGATGAAATGGAAACTTATTGGTATTTTTTTTGGAACAATAACCGTATTCATTATCCTTTTGGGGTATTTGTTCAACCAGATAATCTGAAACAAAAAGCACCTTGCAATTAAGCTTTTACCCGCAGATCTTTTTCTTTTAATTACGCCGCCGAATTGTTATATTTAGACTAACGATTAAAATCAAACCTAATGAAAACAAAGTCAATTGGATTTATTGGCGGAGGCAGAATTACCGGAATCTTTCTGCAAGCCTTTGCAAACAAAAAAGCCATTTTCGATTCGATCTCAGTTTTCGACACAAATCCTGAAATTCTTCAGGCATTGAAACAAAAATTCCCGTACATCGAAATCCTGGATTCGGTTTCGGAAGCGGCCGGAAAAGATGTCGTTTTCCTGGCCCTGCACCCTCCGGTTGTGATGGAGACGCTCGAAAAAATCAGTTCGGACGTAAGCAATCAAACCATATTCATTTCGCTGGCACCCAAAATTACCATTGAAAAAATCGCTTTGGTACTGAAGCCGGTTAATCAGATTGTCAGGATAATAACCAATGCCACATCGGTAATTAACCACGGCTACAATCCGGTTTGTTTTGGTCCCGGAATATCTGAAGTACAGAAATGGTACATCCTTGAAATGCTGAATTTGCTGGGTTACACATTCGAAACCGCTGAAGAAAAACTGGAAGCCTATGCCCTGCTTTCAGCCATGTTGCCCACCTATTTCTGGTTTCAATGGAACGAACTGGAAGCCCTTGGCGTCCAATTTGGCCTGACTGAGGCCGAATGCAAAGAAACCATCTACGAAACTTTGAATGCCGCCCTCAACACCATGTATCGCTCCGGAATGTCCCCCGATCGGGTGATGGACCTGATTCCGGTAAAACCAATCGGGCATTACGAAGAACAGATCAAAGGCTTTTACCACGAAAAACTGCCCGCACTCTGGGAAAAGATCAAGCCGTAAAACAGGATTCAGGGATTCCGCTAATGATAGCGGAATCCCTGAATATTCTCTTAATCAAACTTCCCATCAGCTGAACCCGCCTCCCTTTCAATCCTTACCTCCCCTGAAAAATCTTAATTAAACTTTAATGTCGCATACATACGTCATATTGATTCGTGACGTATATTTACGTCGAATTTAAAACCACCACCAATGGTCACTGCAAAACACGAATTATTCGACGAAGCACTTCAGGAAAAAGCCAACCTGTTTAAAGCGCTGGCTCACCCGGCACGCCTTCAGATCCTGCAATTTCTGGCAAAATCGGAAAACTGCATTTCCGGAGATATTTCGGAAGAATTGCCCCTGAGCCGCACCACGGTAAATCAGCATCTGACTGAATTAAAAGCTGCAGGACTGATAAAAGGACATGTGGAAGGGGTAAAAATGAAATACTGTTTAGATGGCCAAAAGGTAAAAGAAATGAAAACCCTTTTAACCTCATTTCTGGAAGAAATTCAACTTCCTGAAGATTTTACTTGCCAGTAGGAGCATCTTCAAATAGCCACATTTTCAAATTAAATAGTTATGAAAGTACTGATTCTTTGCACCGGAAATAGTTGCCGCAGCCAGATGGCTCATGGCTTTTTGCAGTCGTTCGACCCGAACATCACCGTTTGCTCGGCAGGTACCGAAGCTTCGGGAAAGCTCAACCAGAAGGCCGTTGCTGCGATGAAAGAAGCCGGAATTGACATCAGCCGCCACACTTCCGACTCGGTTGACAAATACCTGAATGACGAATGGGACTATGTGATTACCGTTTGCGGAGGTGCCAACGAAAGCTGCCCGGCATTTACCGGCAAAGTAAAACATCGCCTGCACATTGGTTTTGACGATCCTTCGCACGCTGTCGGAACTGACGAGTTCATTTGGAGCGAGTTTATTCGGGTGAGAGATGAAATTAAAGAAGGTTTCCGGAAGTTTTACCAGGAAAATTTGAAAATGAGTTGATTTGAAAATCAAAAATCATGAGGCTGCCAAGGAAGCCGATGAAACTGAATATTGGTTAACACTATGTGAAATGTCAAAGACTTACAAAAAAAAACGAATACCTGAAAGATAAGCTTTTGTCAATCATCAACATCCTCTCAAAAACAATCAGGACTTCCAAGTCTCATTAATTCATTTTCAAATCTTCAAATTGTCCAATTTTCAAATTAGTACAATGCAAACACGCTTAAATTTTTTCGACCGTTACCTCACCCTTTGGATTTTCCTGGTGATGTTCGCAGGAGTTGTCGCAGGTTTTGGATTACCTGAAATTTCAGGTTTTTGGAATTCGTTAAGCTCGGGAACAACCAATATTCCAATTGCAATTGGATTGGTCTTGATGATGTATCCGCCGCTGGCCAAAGTGAAATACGAAAAATTGCCACTTGTTTTTAAGAACCTGAAGTTACTTAGCTTATCACTCACGCAAAACTGGATTATCGGGCCGCTGGTCATGTTCTTTCTGGCTATCCTATTCCTGCACAATCAGCCGGGCTTAATGGTCGGTGTCATATTAGTAGGGTTGGCCCGATGTATTGCCATGGTGCTGGTTTGGAACGACCTTGCAAAGGGTGACACCGAGCTGGCTGCCGGACTTGTGGCTTTCAATGCGATCTTTCAGGTATTTCTGTACTCGGTTTACGCCTATGTTTTTATCACGCTTTTGCCGCCGCTGTTTGGTTTAAAAGGTGCCATTGTCGAAGTTTCAATTTCAGAAATAGCAATTACGGTTTTGATTTATCTTGGAATCCCTTTTGCCGCCGGGCTAATTTCGAACCTGGTTCTCCGCAACCGGATGGGAAGCGAATGGTACTTTTCTCGGTTTATTCCTAAAATTTCCGTGTTAACACCCGTAGCATTGTTGTTTACTATTTTCGTTATGTTTTCGTTGAAAGGCGAAAAAATCATTGAACTTCCGATGGATGTTCTAATGGTTGCAATACCTTATACCATCTACTTCGCATTTATGTTTTTCAGTACTTTTTTTGCTGCGAAATGGACGGGCGAAGGGTACGAAAAATCAACAACTTTGGCGTTTACTGCCGGAAGTAACGACTTTGAACTGGCCATTGCTGTTGCTATTGCCGTATTTGGCATTAATTCTCAAGCCGCTTTTGCAACGGTAATCGGTCCGCTGGTTGAAGTTCCGGTAATGGTTGGGTTGGTAAATGTGGCCTTTTGGTTTAAACGAAGGTATTTTACCACCATTTAATTACTTTTACCCTTCATAATGGATACTATTCGAACAGTTACAGTCACCCGGTACATGCAGCCCCTGAGGGAAGGTGGTTCATTGCCCGCGTTGGCCGAAGCCGATGATGACTTCAAGTACGTGGTCAAGTTCAAAGGCGGTGGACATGGGGTAAAAACGCTTATTGCCGAATTAATCGGAGGCGAGATTGCCCGGGCGCTGGGTTTAAAAGTGCCTGAGCTTGTTTTCGCGGAGTTGGACGAATGTTTTGGCCGTTCGGAGGGAGATGAGGAGATCCAGGATCTTTTAAAAGCAAGTCAGGGGTTAAATCTGGGCTTACATTTTTTATCAGGTGCTTTCACCTACGATCCGGTGGTGACTCAAACAGACCCGCTTCTGGCCTCCAAAATCGTATGGCTTGATAGTTTGATTACCAATATCGACCGTTCGTTCCGTAATACAAACATGCTCATCTGGCACAAAGAATTATGGCTGATCGATCATGGGTCTGCCCTGTATTTTCAGTATAACTGGGAAGGCTGGGAGAAGAAAGCGACAAGTCCGTTTCTGTATATAAAAGATCATGTATTGCTTCCACAGGCAACACAAATGGAAGAGGCTGACCGGATATGCAGGCAACTG